>CANAZK010000108.1 GCA_947366105.1 uncultured Lachnospiraceae bacterium
TCTTACCAAAAAGGGGCCATTTTTTACCAAAAACACAAACTATTTTACACTACCCTTGTCCCATATAAGGCAGGCGGTATTTCTTTTCTAATCTCTTCTATTTTCCTATCTTCCTTATCTCATCCAACACACTTAAAGGAACTTCTTCCGCCGCCTTTTTATTTTCCTTTGCTGCGTCCTTAAGCTCTGTCCTTAGAATTGTTACTTCCCTTGGAGCGTCAATCGCTATTTTCACCCCGTCGGAACCTACATCAACAATTGTTAATGTTATATCGTCATTTATTGAAATAGATTGTCCTTTCTTTCGCTGTAATATTAGCATATTTATACATCCTCCTTATTCTTGACATCCCCTATACAATGTCTGAATGTATATTCAGGCTGCTCCAATATAATCTGCTTTGCCTTTCTGTTCTTGGCATTTACTGCCAAAGGAGCCTTTAAATTCACGGTTGATTCCGCTATGGAAGCTCCAATCACGCTAATTACATAATAGGAAATATCCTCTTCCTTCTCAGCTCCCAGCTGACGCATATCCTCTTTTGTCGGAATCGGATTGTAATCAGGAAATAACTTAAACGGATTCATAAGAATAAATGATAAACCTTCATCTTCCAAACTTTGTAAAGATATCATTCCATCGTTACCCTCTTCAAAGGAAATCGGCAGGTATTTTATATATGAGGAAAAGCCGATCAAACCTTCCTCAACCAAAATAATATCATTCTCTTCAAAAGTAATATTTCCAAAATATTTTGCATTTATATCCACAAACTTGTACCCCCTTTTTAATTCATAGTATTTTACAAATTTTCCTATATTATAAAAAAGAATGTGCAATGCACATTCTCCGCGCGCGAGCGATTGCGAAGCAATAAACTCCTCTCCGCGAGCTGCGCATCTTCACACGAAGTGTGTGTTTTATGGAATAGGATTCCAAAGGAATTTCCTATTCCATAAAATAAGGGCTTAAACTAAGCCCTTACATCTAGTTCTTCATAATTCGGATCTGCACTTGGCGGAACATAAATCGGTCCTCCAATATATTCAATATGAATATCCGGATGCTGTGTAATATTCATCTCGATGTCTCCCGGAATAAATTCAAAATTTCCGTTTGCAACTTTCAAATCAAAATTTAATTTATCCATCTCATAACGAATAGTTAAGTTTGCTGGCTGATAGTCCATATCAACCGATGCAGAAGGAATAAATCCAAGCTCGAAATCCCCTGTCGGTAATTGATTACGCTGTTCTATAATCCTTCCAATTACATCTTCTCCTATATCCGCTTTCAGAAGAAGCTGACCTTCCTGCGCCATCTGAGCTGTGGCACTGTAAGCTGCCTCCTGTCCTTTTCTTGCCACCTGTCTTGACACTGTTTTTACGGATGGCGAAACACTGTTTCTTGCCTCAAATGAGTCAAGATTGAGTTTAACCGGTCGGCTCTTAATTGAGAGACCTCCCTTATTTCTGCTAATTTCCAACTCAGCTTTTGCACTATGATATTCTAAGCGGGCATTATTCATTTTAAGCTCATACTGAATCGGAACAGTCGTAATTTTAATTAACTGCTGCATAATATTCCTCCTTCAACTCCTATTACCTAAAAAAATTAAACCACTAATTCATGAAATCAATAAATGATGGTGATAAAATATTGTTTCCTACTTTCAACGCCGCATTATAAGCATACTGTGCCCAAGAGAAATCGGTTATTGCTCCTGCCATATCCACATTTACTACATTATCAATCTGTTTTGATAAGTTTAAATCGTTCGTCTCTAAACGTTCCTTTGTAATCGTCAAAAACTCTGTTTTCGTTCCGAGATTGGTTACATGAGTCATGACCTTTTCGCGTCCAGCATCAAACTTATTAAGTAATTTCTCATATTCCCCTATATCAAAATCCTCTTCCTTCAAGGTCTTTGCTATTTTCCCAGCCAAGAGGATCATATTATCCTCTCCTAAACCTACTAAGTTGATTCCAGGAAGGCTTGTGTCAAATGCACTGGATGGATCGACAGCTCCGGTGTCATCTATACTTAGTCCAAATCCCAAGTCTACATATGACGTTTCCTTTGACATCTTCGCCAATACTTCAAGCTCATCCGGATCCGTTGTAGTTACATCAATTCCCCTGTATTTCAGAACGTCATTTCCATTTGCATCTTTTTCCAAAGAGAAAGGCGGCTCGGCGCCCTCTGCTCCTCCAAATGCATATTTATCTTCATATGTTGTGTTTAAAGCCAATACCATATTCTGCTGTGCTCCGCGCCATGCTTCTGCATAAATATCACGTACTTCCTTAGACTGGTTCGTTCCGCTAAGAGCTTCAAGTCCATACTGTTTGCTAAGCTTCAGAGAAATATCGTTAATCTGCATTGCCCCGTCTTCCTGCGCATCCTGAAAAGACTGTACGTCATCCACACTCTGCAGATAATCCTGATTACGAACATATTTTCTCTCTAATACAGCTGCTCTAAGAGCGCTCGCCGGATTTTCTGCCGCACGGGTAAACTGCCGTCCCGTCATAACCTTTGTTCTTGCCGTATCCAAATTAGTAAGCGACGCTCCCAAGTTTGATTTGTAATTCCTTAAAATTGCATTCGTTGTTATTCTCATATATAAACCTCCCGATTACCGTCCGACTACGCCTGTTCTATTAATCAGTGTATCAAGCGCCTCATCTAATGTTGTCATAAGTCTTGCAGCCGCCGTATACGACTGATTAAAATGCATCAGATTCATTCCCTCTTCATCAAGCTGAACACCGGAAACAGCATCCTTTGAATTTGCCGTCTGATTAACAACAGAAATTTGGTTCTTCAGCATAGCTTCCGCCGCCTTTATATCCGTAGCAAGCGTATTTTCTATATTGGCAAAACAATCATAGAAACTTCCCTCATAGAATTTCACACCATTTACAGAGAATTCATGCCCTTTTGAAAGGGATTCTATCATGGACATAATTGTTTCACTTGCATCTGAAGGTACTTTGCCGCCTATTACACTCGTAGAATTGGTAACACCATAAGTTCCGTTTGTCCAATTATTTGCAATCTTCACATTGGATGCGCTCCAAGGTTTCGCAGCGTCTATTTTTTCAAAAAGAGGACGATCCTCAAGTTCATATTCCGGTCCTTTGGTCGGATCGGCAGGATCATAGTTCGGATTCTTTATCGGCTCTCCGTTTGCATCTAATTTTACACCCTTATTCAAATCATTAAATACTGTAACAAACGTTTCAACAAGAGCATCTAACGATTTCTCGTAATATCCGATACCTTTAAAATCACTGCCGTCAAAATCACCCGATTTATTGATGACGTCCAGCGTTCCTTTTAATGTTCCGGAACCAAGCACATCTGTAACATTTATGCTTCCGCTGCCATCCAAACTGTCAAGCTTCAACGTAACAGGCTCGCCGGTTATATCCGCTTCAAAACTACTGAATTTTCCATCAGAGATTAATTTATGGGAATCTCCATTGGAATCCACAAATGTAACGTCAAGAACCTCTACAAACACGCCCGGACCGACTTCTTGATCAGAATATTTCACTGAAATCGGAAGATAGCTGGCAAGCTCATCCAAAAGACCATTTCTCTCATCCTGCAGTTCCAGCGCCGGATTATCCAATATCTGGCTGTTTTTTATATTAGTATTTAAATTCGCAATATTTTCTAATATACGGTTCACATCAGCAACATCCGAAGATTCAAAACCGTTTACTACATCTGCACGTACATCTTCAAGTCGCGTCGCATTATCATGTAACAGATTCAGAAGTATCTGCATATTAGAACGAACCATTCCGTCATATTCCTGTCCGCTCGGATTTTTTGCCAAAGTTGTTAATGCACTTGTAATATTTCTAAGCGCATCACGAATACCGTCATCCATTGTCTCATCGAAAATAGGTTCTAACTGTTCAAGTCCCGCAGCACGTGCGTCTGTCGTTCCAAGCTTTGACATCTGCGAACGGTACTGCATATCAAGAAATGGATCCCTCAGCTGTGAAATTCCTGTCATTTCAACTCCAAATCCTACCTTTGTCTTATTTCCTGAGCTGTAAAAATTCCCCCCGTGTGTATTTAAACTGGCTATATCAAGACGCTGCCTTGTATAACCCACTGTATTAATATTCGCAATATTCTGACCGGTTACATCCAAAGCTTTTTGGCTTGCAGCCATCGCAAGCTGTGCAGTTGTAAAACCGGCAAATGTAGAACGTATCATAATATCTTTCCTCCTGTTATTTTCTAAACTGACCGACTCTTGAAATGTGTATTCTTTTCTTTAATGCTGTCCTTTTTAACCGGATCCTCCGCTGCTTCAAGTTGTTTCTTTATCGTATGAAGATTCACTTCAATGATATCCTTAGCGCTGTCGCTTACACTTTGAAAACGGCTTACCTTATCTGAAAGTTCTTGAAACAACGGACGAAGCTCTTTCTCTTCTTCCTGCGAAACCTGCTCCAAAATCTCACGAAACGAAGCGCCCTCCATTCCAAGCTCTCTCTGCGCCTTCTCTCTTCTCTGATCCAGTCCCCGCAGGCGAAGCACAGCAGCCTGTTCTTTTTTCATGCATTCTTCTACAAAAGAAATCTTATTTTCCACCGCTGCATTCAGCTTTGTCTGTTCCACTTCAGTCAGCGCTCCAAAAAGCTGAATCAAATCCTTTATAATCAGTATAAAGTCCGAAAACCTCTCCATATCTGCCTTTCCTCCTAAAACAAAAGAATTCTTGACGCAATCGCATATGGATCAATCTTATACGTGTGATTCGCAACCTGCTGCTTCAATTCTGAAACTCTCTCTTCTGAAACAGGTACCGCTATATCATCACGTACTTTTTTTGCAACTGCCTCTTTGAATGTCCTCTCCTCGATCTGCCGTGGATTTGACCTAATGGTAATCGCATCAAAGTTATGTCCATTGTCATGATTTCTGCTAGAAATAAGATTTTCTTTCGTATAAAACGGCATATCAGTATAAGCTTTTGTCATATTATTATTTGTTACTTTCATACTGAACTCCTTTCCGTGTATAATGAACATACCATGTCTGTATGGCTGCTTTTTCTTGTTCTTTATACTAAGATTATCGGCACAACTTTTAAAAAATTAACAGGAACATCATATAATATTCGCCAACCTACAACTTTTTCAGGTGGTTCATTAGAACGGTAGATATATTGTCGCAGGAAGCCTGAATAGTAACTGCGCCTATATTATAGGCCACCATCGGCATTCCGTATACAACACACGATTCCTTATCCTGACCGATTGTATATGCACCTTTCTCTTTCATTTTCAAAAGACCATCGGCTCCGTCCCGTCCCATACCGGTCATGATAATTCCTACCTGATGAATTGTAACATTCTTTGCCATAGATCCAAACAGCACGTCAACGGACGGACAATGTCCGCTTACCTTCTGCCCCGGATGACATTTTACCGCATAACCGGTCTGCATACGCACCACTTCCATCTGCATGTTTCCAGGAGCAATCAATGCCTGACCCGGACGGATAATATCGCCGTTCTTTGCTTCCTTTACCGCAATATTACAGATTCGGTTCAAACGCTCAGCGTACATAGCAGTAAACCCTTCCGGCATATGCTGTGTAATTACAATTCCAGGCATATTGGCAGGAAGCTTTTCCAAAACTGCCAGCGTTGCCTCCGTTCCTCCGGTTGAAGCGCCGATTGCGATTATTGTAGAATCCAAAACACGCCTTGACAGCGCCGGCAGAGCCGCAGACATTGCCGGCGCCTGCATCTGTTTTTTTACACGCACCTTTGCGTTGGATGCCGTCCTTAATTCCGCTGTAAGCGTTGCAAAGAACTGTTCTTTGGAATTTGAGGATGATAAATCCGGCTTACGAACAAAGTTAACAGCGCCGGCAGATAAAGCGTCAAAAACGCTGAGATTCAAAGATGATACCAAAATTACCGGAAGCGGTCTCTCGGCCATCTGCTGCTTTACAAATTCTATTCCGTTCATTCCCGGCATCTCTACATCCAGCGTCATCACATCCGGATTTAATTGAGGAATCTTTCTTTTGGCGTCAAAGGCATTAATTGCATATCCTACAACTTCAAAATCAGGCTGTGCAGAAATATGGGCAATCAATGTCTGTCTGAATAATATAGAATCATCTACAACAAGTACTTTTATTTTTCTGTTTTCCATAAACCCATCCTCTTTCTTTATAAAATTTAGTTAAAAACCGCCTCCCATGTATAGAAGGCGGCTTTTTATTATTCTTTGCGATATGTTGCCGGTTTTAAGTATTTATAAGGTGTTGTATCTTTATTTAAACCTTCC
This sequence comes from uncultured Lachnospiraceae bacterium, assembly GCA_947366105.1. Lineage (GTDB taxonomy): Bacteria > Bacillota > Clostridia > Lachnospirales > Lachnospiraceae > Faecalimonas. The sequence goes on from CANAZK010000108.1 coordinate 6,336, forward strand.
GAATGACCAATTAACAAATATCCTCCCGGATTAGTAGCCTGATAAAACCTGTTCACCAATGCTTCCTTGGTAGCCATGTCAAAATAAATCATTACATTTCTGCAAAAAATCACATCGAATTTCAACCGAAACTTAATCGGATCCATTAAATTAAACGTACGGAATATGACATTCGACTTAATCTCATTCGATACCGTGTACACCCCCGGCTGCCCTGCGGAACGAAAATATTTTGATTTCCATCCTGCCGGCAGTTCTTTAAGTGAAGATTCATCGTAAACTGCATTTGCTGCAGCTCCAAGCGCATTCTGTGAAATATCAGTTGCTAAAACCCGCGTATCCCACATAGACGCTTTGCTTCCAAAATATTCTTTTAAAATCATAGAGATTGTGTAAGGCTCTTCACCAGAAGAACATCCCGCACTCCATATACTCAGCACCTTATCTTTTTTAGTTTTTTCAAGATAAGGAAGTATTGTTTCTTCTAAAAGTTTAAAGTGCGTTTCCTCTCTCATAAAATATGTATAGTTGGTTGTCAGCTTATTAAGCATCAGTTCAAGGTCTTCCGGTTTTTTGTTCTTAATCAGATAATCCACATATGACTGAAAGTTTGTGAATCCCATCGACATAATAGTATTTGAAAGCCGTCCTGTAATAAGCTGCTTCTTTTTAGACAAATCAATTCCGTAATTATTTTTTACAAATTGAACGAGTCTTTGAAAATCACTCTCATTTATTGACAACATAACTTTTTCCTCTTTTAACTAAAACGTTTGGGTGAGCTGCTCACAGTCAAGGAACAGAATTACGGAACGTTCTCCTGAAGAAATCATTCCGTTGATTAACTCCTGCTGGTTCTCCACCGGAACCGGAGATATCTTTGCGCGGTCAATATCAAGAACCTGCTGAACGGCATCTACAACAACACCTATGTGGACACTGTCAATATTTAATACTATAACGCATGTTGTATTGGTATAGTCAATAGGCTGCTTGCCCATTCTCAAACGAATATCTATGATTGGTATTATCTGACCCCTGAGGTTAATAATTCCCTTCACATAATCAGGTACTAAAGGTAGCGGCGTTATAGCATGATTTGTTATAATCTCTATTACATAATCTGTACTGACGCCTATTGTCAGCCCGTCTGAGCTGAATGTGAGAAACCTTTCCGTGGACTGCGCAACCGCCATATTCTCCGTATTTTCTGCTATCATTGTGTTTTCAATTGTATCTACTGACATAATTATTCCTCCAAATTTTCTGTACAATTTAATACCGCTGATTAGATACCCCGTATAAGCTCAAGATATCCAATATAATACTGATGTTTCCATCACCCAGAATAGTACATCCGCTAATACCTGAATTCTTTATGTTGAAATTACTAAGGAAAGCCGGCAGTGGTTTTACTACAACCTGCTGCTCGCCAAGCAGTTCATCCACAAATAAGCAGTAAGACTTATCACTGGCTTCTACCCATATTAAAATACCGTCTTCAATATTGGTAACTTCTGTCTCAATATTATAGAGATTATGTACTCTGACAATCGGATAAAATTCATTCATGCACTTAATGATTTCGTTTCCGCTTGCATCTAAAATGACTTCTCCCGCTTCCGCCTTAAAGGACTGACGTATATTTGCAATCGGAATGGTAAACATAGACTTTCCGACAGAAATCTCCATTCCGTCAACAATCGCCATTGTAAGCGGAATTTTAAGTGTTGTACAGCTTCCTTTTCCAAGCTCGCTGGTAATTGTAATTGTTCCTCCGACAGATTCTACATTTTTCTTTACAACGTCCATACCAACGCCTCGTCCGGAGAACTCCGTAACCGCTTCGTTTGTGGAGAATCCCGCAACCATCAGAAGAGCAAGAATTTCTTTCTTTGTATATTCACTTGCCGGCTTTGTAAGAATACCGTTCTTCTCTGCCTTCGCAAGAATTTTCTCTGTATCCATACCGCGTCCGTCATCACTTATGGAAATGATAACCTCACTTCCTGTATGCGCTGCTGACAGAACAATCTCTGCTTCCGGATCTTTACCTGCCGCGATACGTTCCTGAACATCCTCCTCTATACCGTGATCCATAGAGTTACGCACAATATGCATAATAGGATCGCCGATACTGTCTACAATTGTCTTATCAACTTCTGTATTCTCTCCTATAATCGTAAGACGTACATCTTTATTCAATTTCTTCTTCATGTCGCGCACAATACGGTTCATCTTTTGGAATGTTCCTGATACAGGCACCATTCTAAGCGACATTGCAATATCCTGAAGATCGTCTGTCAGTTTTCTGAGCTGACGTGCAGACTTCATAAAATTATCAAGCTTCAGATTCTGCAGATCCGGAGAAGAGGTTACCATAGATTCTGTAATAACAATCTCTCCTACAATTGCAACAAGAGCGTCCAACTTTGACAGATTTACACTGATAAGGCTCTGCTTCGCCGGAGAAGCGCCTCCCCCTGAAGCTGCCGGAGCCTGCTGTGCTTTCGGCGCCGCGGCATTCTCTTTAGAACTTTTACTGTTTTCTGTATTAGATACATTTTCTTTCTTCGATTTTTCTTCTTTTTCTGTCAAAACATTCTCGATTACTTCATATGTCTCAACACTATTCTGATCTGATATTACATGTATTGCTTTATCTACTGCTTCCTTTGATGAAAGCGCAATAAAGAATCCGTTTTCAATAATTGTGTCTGTTGTACCGCTATTCGTCTCAACATCTTCCGGATAAGCTTCAAATTCAAGCTCGATATCATTAAGAGCTGTAACTACCATAAACGCTCTTAGGTGTTCCATACCGCAGCCCTGCTCAAATGTTATTTTAATAAAATATGGCAGTTTGCTGGAAGGACAACCTGACAGTTCCTGATTAATCGCATCGATATTGGAAGTCTCCACAGCTTTTTCTTCAGTTTCAGGCTTTTTACTGTCGGTTCCTGAATTACTTATTTTTTCTAAAAAACTATTAATATCTGTTATAACACTGTCGATATTATCACTGAGAGGCTGATTGCTTTCAATCTTTTCAACTTCTGTTCTAAGAGCATCTGTTGACTGGAACATTAAATTGAACAAATCACTCTTGTGTGATTCATCCATAGAGTCCAATCCATTTTCACGAATGTAGAAGAACAAGTCCTCTATATGATGAGCAATTTCCATTAGGGTATTGAACTCCATCATCGCTGAGGAACCTTTGATAGTATGCATGATTCTAAAAATTTCATTCACGTCATTCGTAGTGAAATTCTCATTTTTTTCTGCTTCTATCAAAAGTTCATCCAACTGTTCTAAAAGAGTGTTTGTTTCATATAGGTACATCTCAAGCATGTTATCCATAATATTAGCACCGCCTTATCTAAAATGTTTATAATATATTATATCGTATATTTATATCGTCATAATAGTGAAAAATATTAAGTAAAAAATATATAGTAGGTGAAAAAATGTCAAATATACTAAAAGTAACAACTCCTATCACAGGATATGAAAACTCAGTAAACAAACAAAATATGTCTCCTTCCGAGAATATGCACATCAAAAATCCCATAGATCCTACCAAAGTTGTAAGACCTGACGACAGAGCTAATACTAACGGCGAACAGGGTGTACGGCAGGGAATTTCTTATAATTCCAATTTTGGAAATTTTGTGCAAAGCCTCCAAAAAGATCGGAAGAGCGGTCGTGTAGGGAAAGAGTGTGTCAGTACGTGTAGAT
>CANAZK010000109.1 GCA_947366105.1 uncultured Lachnospiraceae bacterium
ATCTCAGATGATGGCATCGAATAAAATGCAGGGACCTTTCTTTAACATAATGCGTCAGATTTTGAATAATTCCAACTCTGTGGAGTTGAAATCGGGCATTTTGAATTTCCTGAAAAAATATAATGATATGTCTTCGGGAGAGCACCTGCTTGAAAATATAAAAAGTGAATTAAACGAAATCGGAAAATATATGTTCCGCAATGACAGACAGCTTTTGCAGCAGCTTGCCGACCGCCTGCTGCCTCACAGTATGAATTCTAACGAAATTAATACTCAGCTATTGAAAGAAGAAATCATTCCTTTTCTTGGAAAGTATATTTCTGATACAAGAAACATGGGTAAAATCAGAGACTTGATAAATCTGCTGGCATTTAATACTTCGCGCTATGAAAACGGCAACCTGAACAGTGTTTCACTTGCTTTTGAAAAGCTTATGAATTTTCCTGCATTTCAAAGCAAGTTCGAAGGAATGAGTGCGGACGAATTTGCGAAAATGCTTTCAAACGTAGATTTTAACAAAGCGGCCGGACAGGCAGAATGGTCAGATACATTTTTAAATATTCTAAAAGAAGGAGTGCGCGGTGAAGCCGGCATCCAAAACAGAGAAGCATTTCTTAACATCATGAAGGGAATGCTTATAAATGAAAGCGTATATATGCCGGTTATGCATACGATGCTTCCTATGGTTTTAAACGGTACGCCTGTTTTCTCTGAAATATGGGTTGACCCTGATGAAGAATCAGGAAATGAAAATTCTTCTGAAAAGGGAATAAAACTGTTAATTAAATTTGACATGAAGGATGTTGGATTTTTTGACATTATAGCATATTATGAAAATGGCAAAATGGATATGCTGCTTCGGCACCCGGATTCTCTTTCTGAACAAACCGGGAAAATCAGAGAGGGTATTGCCCGCATTCTTCAAAGAAATAATATTGAAGTAGATTACCTTGCGGTCGAAACAGGCAAAGAATCCATTCCTGTTTCTTCTGCTTTTCCTAAAATTTTTGAAAGGAGAAATTCTGTTAATGTCACAATATAATGATTTACTGAATAAGAAGGCCGTTGCATTACATTATGATGAAACCAAAGACGCCGCGCCTGTTATTGTGGCATCCGGCATGGGATATGTAGCTGAAAAGATTGTGGAAATCGCAAACGATAACGGAGTTCCTGTTTTAGAGGACAACTCTCTTGCTACGGTTTTAACCCAGTTAGAGCTTGGTTCTGAGATTCCAGAAGAATTATACCAAACTATAGTAGATATTTATGCCTATTTTCTGAAATTTGTTCCAACGGAACCTCCGGAAGGACAGTCTGCAGAAGTACAGGAATCTTCGGAAGAAGCTGTTTCCGATACAGCAAATGGTTAGAACAAAAAAATGGTTTTCAACGTCCGCTGAAAACCATTTTTTTTAATTATCTTTTTCTACAATTTCTGCTATTCTATGCTTTACAGTATTTGCAATCTCTGTTGTATTCATATCTTTATATTCTTCATACTCAAGAGGCTTCAGAAAATGAACCTCAACCGTAACCGGTGAAATCGTATTGGTGTCAAATGGTTTATACGAGTCAATCAGTGCAACGGGAATAATCGGACATTTTGCTTTTGTAGCAGCTTTAAAGCTTCCGCCTTTAAAATCAAGAAGCTTATTTCCAAGCTTAGATCGTGTACCTTCTGCAAATATCAAATAATTTCTGCCGTTTGCCACCTCTTTGGAAACATCTATTATAACCTGCATAGACTGCCTGACATCATTCCTGTCCATCATGTACGCCTTCATACAGGCAAATACCTGTTTTAAAAACTGTACATTTTCTACTTCCTTTTTTGCCACAACAGAAAAAGGCGTTGTACATGCTTCCACAATTGCTAGTACATCATACATTCCCTGATGATTCGGATAGAACATAAAACCATTTTCTTTTGGAATATTATCCTGTCCATGCACATCTATAAGAACATTTCCTCCTTTATTCGCCCGCTTTACAATAAATCTAAGCATATCATATCTTTTCTGTTCAGGATATTTATCTGCGTGGGCGGCGACATAGCACAATCTGAACCACATATAGGGAACTAGTATAATATTTCTAAATACCATTAATAAAATTCTTTTCATCTTTCGCATTCCTTTATTGTAATATATTTTCTATAATGCTTCACAATAGTTTTATTATACACAGTCTTAACTTTATCAACAAGACAAAATATTAAATACATTAATAATTATACTTTGGTTTTCTTCATTTTAGCCGATATAATATATAATAGTATTGATTGAAAAGGAGTTGAAATGAATGAAAATTATGAATCAGCCTGTTTATAACAAAAATCAGGTTTTTCCTGTTCGGCAGACATCATCTTGCCCTGATTTATTTTCCGATGCAAGTACTCAGTCTGATGTAGAAAAGCTGAAAAACGAGTTGACGCAGAAATATCAGAATATAGATTTTGACTTCTTATCCTTTGATAATACCGGCCAAATTAAAAACTACGCCGCCACGCAGAGCGGCATGAACAATGTAGCCATTTCTCCTGAGCTTTTGGAGAAAATGACAAAGGATGATGCTCTCAGAATGAAGGTCGAGCATACTTTGAATTCACTGTATAGCTATAAACTATCGGCAAAATATCAGTCGCATCTCCTTGATAGAAAACTACTTTCTACCGGAATTATACTTGATGAAAACGGCGATGTAACTCAATGGACGATTACCGAACAACAGAAAAAAGAATCTGACTTGATGTCTTCTCGTAAAAGTTCCTCAAGCCAAAACCCTTTTCAGAATTCAAAGGCGAAGAAAAACCCATATTCTACACCATATAAATACTCTCAAAGTTCAAATATGATGTATCTTGCAAGTGCAAAAAGTGTATCTGCGGTTAGAGGACTGATTGCCAGAAATAATTCTGAAATTGCCAAAGTCAAAATTTCAGTAACTGATCCGGCGGAGGCTGCTGCAATTATCAGAAAGATTAAAAATGTAATCCGCAGCGGAAATATCAAGATATCAAGGCTGCACAAAGAGAACCGGATTTACCAGCTTAAGAAAATGGCGGAAAAAAGACAGAAAATAAAGCTGGAAAGGCAGCTGTCCGAAGAACTTAGAAAAAAGAGAACTGCAAGAAAAGCCCAAGAACATTGTCAGACAGCTTGTATGGAGGATATATTTGTTAAACCTTCCGTTAATGATTATAAGTTTAAGCAAATAGCAGAACGATATTCAGATACGATGAACGCCGGTTCTTCAAGCCCAGCGGCAGCGCCGGCTGCTCCAATGATTGATGTTGCTCCGGCGCAGGCTCCTGCTGCAATGGCTGTAACTATCGATTGTTCGGCTTAAAATTAATCATATTTTTTTCCTGCAAGGATTTCTTTATAATCTTTATAATTTTTTTCCAAGAGAGTCGGTGTATCAAGACCAAACGGACACCGGCTCTTACACTTTCCACAGTGCAGACACTCTTCAATTTTTCTCATCTTTGCCTGCATTTCTTCGGTAAGCTGTGCTTCAGACGGCGCTCTTCGAATCATGAGAGACATTCTTGCACAATTGTTAATCTCAATTCCCACAGGACATGGCATACAGTAAGCACATCCACGACAGAACTCGCCTTGAAGCTCTTTTAAATCTGTGTCTATTACATTCTGAAGTTCCCCTTTCAGTACAGGTTCTTCCTCCTGATATACCAAAAATTCGTCTAACTCACATTCTCTTTGCACTCCCCATATCGGAAGTACATGCTCATACTCCAACATATAAGCATAAGCCGCCGCAGAATTATTAATCAGGCCCCCTGCAAGCGCTTTCATAGCTATGAAGCCCATTCCCGCTTTTTCACACTTATGTACCAAAGACAACTCCTTTTCTGTTGAAAGATAGCTGAATGGAAATTGAAGAGTATCATATAGACCGCTCTCAATCGCTTCTTCCGCTACGGCAAGGCGATGATTGGTAATTCCTATATAACGGATTTTTCCCTGCTTCTTTGCTTCAAGCATTGCCTCATATAACCCGGTTCCATCTCCCGGCTTTGGACAAAATGCAGGATTATGGAACTGATAAATATCAATATAATCTGTTTTCAAAAGCCGCAGACTCTCTTTCAAATCTTTCCAAAAATTCTCTGTATCCGTTGCCATCGTCTTAGATGCAATGTAAATCTTATCTCTCATATTTTCAAATGCAATACCGAGTTTTTCTTCACTGTCTGTATAGAAGCGCGCCGTATCATAGAAATTGATTCCATTATTATATGCCTTATGTAATAATTTCACTGCTTCCTCTGCTTTAATTCTCTGAATCGGCAAAGCTCCAAATCCATTTTTATTTACAGTAATTCCTGTATTACCTAATGTTACCGTTCTCATAATATTTACCGCTTCCTTTCCAAATATATTTAACTTATCAAAATAATAACACTTTTTATACTCTTTGTCTTGCACAATTTTCATATGATTTTTATAATGTAACTTATAGTTTCAAGGAAAAGAGGTAATATTATGACGACAGATATCAATATGGAACAATTAAAAAAAGACGCCGTAGATATTTTTCACAATGGTTTCACATGTTCTGAATCTGTAATATATGCAATCCGTAAGAACTTTAACATGGATTTATCAAATGATGCTATCGCCATGAGCTCAGGATTCCCATGGGGACTTGGCGGAGGAGGATGTATCTGCGGCGCCCTTGCCGGCTCCGTCATGTGTATCGGTTATTTTTTTGGACGCCGAACTCCCAATGACCCACCCGCAGAAAAATGTTTCAGACTTACAAATGAATTACATGACTATTTTAAAAAAACCTGCGGTGGAACCTGCTGTGGTGTCCTTATAAAAGGATTTGAAAAAAATTCGCCTGAACGAAAAGCACAATGTACAAAATTTGTTGAAAACGCAGTACAAAAAACTGCTGAAATCATTCTAAGAGAACTTTAAAAGGAGGATCAAATTTATGGAATACATAATTCAAAATGAGAAACTGACAATATCAGTTTCCACAAAAGGCGGCGAATTGCAGTCGATTAAAAGTAAAGACGGAACAGAGTATTTGTGGCAGGGCGATATCAATACATGGCCTGATAAAGCCATTAATATTTTCCCATATATTGCAAGACTTACAAATGGAACCTACGAATATCGGGGAAAACAGTATCATATGAGTATTCACGGATTTTTACCTTATTCGGAAATGACGCTGTTTTCTAAAGAAACAAATAAATTAACCTTGAAATTATCTGATACAGAAGAAACCTTTAAAATGTATCCGTTTCATTTTGAATATTTTCTCCATTATGAACTTTGCGAAAATCAAATCTGCATTGCATTTGAAGTAAAGAATAAGGATAATAAAACAATGTATTTTGGTTTGGGCGGACATCCCGGATTTAATGTTCCGCTGGAAAAGGAGCTTTCATTTGAAGACTATAAATTAGAATTCAGTGAAAAATCTTCTCCATGCCGCATAGGTTTTTCCGATACATGTTTTGTAACCGGAGAAAGGGAGCCGTATGAATTAAAGGATGAACTATCGATTCCTCTTTCTCATAATCTGTTTGATAAGGATGCCATTGTTCTCTGCGACATGTGCAGAGAAGTCACTTTAAAATCTGAGAAAGGTACAAAATCCGTAAAAGTTTCTTATCCTGATATGGACTATCTTGGATTATGGCATGTTCCTAATACAAAAGTAAATTATGTATGTATCGAGCCTTGGTCTTCCCTTCCTTCAAGAGAAGGCGTTATTGAAAATATAGAAAAGCAGGAAAACTTGATTACACTTGAAGCAGGAAAAACATATGCAAATAGATGGACGGTAGAGATTGTTTAATCAACAATCTCTCCGCAAGCTATTTTCATTCCTGAATCTCCTGACGGCTGTGTACGGAAATCATCCGCCATATCATGTATAATAACTGTTTTTCCAATTACGTCTTCCGGGTAAAAACGGTCTGTATACACTGCACTCCAAGCAATACCGTCATTTGCAAGAAGAGGCGGCAGATCTCCTGCATGTTTTGGATGCTCCGTGTTATCCGGGTTATAATGTCCTTCTACATTTTTGAACGAATCTCCACTATCTCCCGTACAGCTTTCACCTTCATGTACATGAAATCCATAAAAATTACCGTTAGGCTCATCTGCCGTATTCGGCAGACCATAAATTTCAGCTACAACCATTGTACCGTTATGCATTCCATAAAAATAAACATTCCCATGTATTTTTGCATTATTAATACTTCCTCTGACTTGTGCATATGCATCAGGCATACCATTCATATCTTTTATCATAATATCATCCTCCATATTTAATATATGCAGTAGTCAAATAAATGATAAAAAGGAATGCCGCACAATTGTCGGCATTCCCATCTTCTACAATTCCTCTTCCATTTCAGGTTCAGTTTGTCTTACTTTTGCAATACTTGCAACTTTTTCATTATTCTGTAAATTAATCAGTTTTACTCCTGATGTTATACGCCCTAATTTGGAAATTCCCGAGCATTCCATGCGTATGATGATACCTTCCGTATTAATCATCATAATCTCATCTGTTTCATCAACAGCCTTCATACCCACTACATTTCCTGTCTTTTCAGTAATTTTGTAACATTTCACACCTTTACCGCCGCGGTTCTGAGTTGTAAACTCATTCATGTCTGTCAATTTTCCCATACCTTTTTCAGAAGCAATGAGTAAATATTGTCCTTGACTGTTAAGCTGCATACCAACGACTTCATCACGGTCACTCAAATTCATACCCCGCACACCCATAGACGTTCTTCCTGTTGAACGCACATCTGTGTCCTTGAACCTGATACACTGGCCATATTTTGTAACAAGAATAATATCCTTACTGTTATCTGTTATTTTAACTTCAATCAACTCGTCGTCTTCACGAAGTGTAATTGCTGCAAGTCCGGTCTTTCTTACATTGGCATAATCTGTAATCATTGTTTTCTTTACAAGACCTTTCTTGGTAGCCATGAAAAGATGTTCGCCCTCTACATATTCCTCCAACGGAATAATCGCTGTAATTTTCTCATCCGGCATAAGCTGAAGAATATTAATAATTGCCGTTCCCCTTGCAGTTCTCGAAGCTTCAGGAATCTCGTAGGCTTTCATACGGTATACTCTTCCGGTATTAGTAAAAAACATAACATAATGATGCGTGTTTGTCATAAACAACTCTTCTATATAATCATCATCCAGCGTCTGCATTCCTTTAATACCTTTACCTCCACGGTTCTGACTTTTAAATGTATCCACCGACATACGTTTAATATATCCGAGCTTTGTCATTGTAATTACGACCTCTTCCTGCGGAATCAAATCCTCCATGGATATATCAAACTCATCAAATCCAATAGATGTTCTTCTTTCATCACCATATTTATCTCTGATAATAATAATTTCTTCTTTTATAACATTAAGAAGTAATTTTCTGTCTGCAAGAATTGCTTTTAACTCGTCAATTTTCTTCATAAGCTCTGCATATTCATTCTCAAGCTTTTCTCTTTCAAGACCTGTGAGAGCCCGAAGACGCATATCTACAATCGCCTGAGCCTGTACATCAGATAAACCGAATCGCTCCATTAATTCGGTTTTGGCAATCTGAACGTTGGCAGAACCGCGGATAATCTTAATTACTTCATCAATATTATCAAGCGCAATAAGCAGACCCTGCAATATATGTGCTCTTTCTTCCGCTTTATTTAATTCATATTTTGTCCTTCTTGTAACAACCTCTTCTTGATGCTTCAGATAAAATTGAAGCATATCAAGAATATTCATAACTCTAGGCTCATTATTTACAAGCGCCAGCATAATTACACCGAATGTATCCTGCATCTGCGTATGTTTATAGAGCTGATTTAAAATTACATTTGCATTTACGTCACGTCGAAGCTCAATACAGATTCTCATTCCTTCACGGTTTGACTGATCGCTTAAATCAGTGATACCGTCAATCCTCTTTTCACGGACTAATTCGGCAATTTTTTCTATTAATCTTGCCTTATTAACCATATATGGAAGCTCTGTTACGACGATACGATTCTTTCCGTTTTGCATCGGTTCAATATCCGTTACCGCACGCACTCGAATTTTTCCCCGTCCTGTCCTGTATGCCTCTTCTATTCCTCTCGTTCCAAGAATAGTTGCTCCGGTTGGAAAATCAGGTCCTTTAATAATCTGAAGAATATCTTCGATTGTCGTTTCGCCTGTTTCTTCTATCTGATCATCAATAATTTTAATAACTGCGTTAATTACTTCACGCAAATTATGAGGCGGAATATTTGTTGCCATCCCGACGGCAATACCCGATGTACCGTTTACAAGAAGATTAGGGAATCTTGCAGGTAGTACAACCGGTTCTTTCTCTGTCTCGTCAAAGTTGGGAGCAAAATCTACCGTATTTTTATTAATATCCGCAGTTAATTCCATAGAAATTTTACTTAAACGTGCTTCCGTATAACGCATGGCGGCGGCTCCGTCGCCGTCTACAGAACCAAAATTTCCATGGCCGTCCACAAGAGGATATCTTGTAGACCATTCCTGCGCCATATTGACCAACGCGCCATAAATAGAACTGTCACCGTGGGGATGATACTTACCCATTGTATCACCGACAATACGGGCACATTTACGATGCGGCTTATCAGGACCATTATTTAATTCAATCATTGAATATAAAATTCTGCGCTGTACCGGCTTCAAACCGTCCCTTACATCAGGAAGCGCACGGGAAGCAATAACGCTCATCGCATAATCAATATACGATGTTTCCATAGTCTTCCTTAGATCCACATCATGGACTTTATCAAAAATATTATCTTCCATTTTTCGTCTCCTTCTTATAGTGAACAGTTACTAAATATCAAGATTCTGCACATATTTTGCATTTTCTTCAATGAACTCACGTCTCGGTTCAACTTTATCTCCCATAAGTGTTGTAAACGTCAGATCAAGTTCGGAAGACGTCTCCTCATCCATAGTCACACGAAGAAGTACTCTGTGTTCCGGATCCATAGTTGTTTCCCACAGTTGGTCTGCATCCATCTCTCCAAGACCTTTATAACGCTGGATTTTATTATTGTTATCCCGTCCAACTTCCCGTAGAATTCCGTCCAATTCTTCATCGCTGTATGCATACCATATCTTTTTATTCTTCTCAAGCTTATAAAGAGGAGGCTGTGCCAGATATACATATCCTTCTTTGATTAACTCAGGCATAAAACGGTATAAAAATGTCAATAACAATGTACTTATATGCGCGCCGTCAACGTCCGCATCAGTCATAATAATAATCTTATGATATCTCAATTTTGAAATATCAAAATCATCCTGAATCCCCGTACCAAATGCAGTAATCATTGCCTTAATTTCAGCATTTGCATATACTTTATCTAATCTTGCTTTCTCCACATTCAAAATCTTACCGCGCAGAGGCAGAATTGCCTGGGTTGCCCTGTCACGCGCCGTCTTTGCAGAACCGCCGGCAGAATCTCCCTCTACAATATAAATCTCGCAGTTTTTTGGATCTTTGTCTGAACAATCTGCAAGCTTTCCAGGGAGAGACATTCCTTCCAAAGCAGATTTTCTTCTTGTCAAATCCCTTGCTTTTCTTGCCGCTTCCCTTGCCCGCTGCGCCATAACAGATTTTTCCACTGTTGTCTTACCAACCGACGGATTTTGTTCAAGGAAAATTTGGAGTTGATTACTTACAATATTATCAACCGCACCCCGCGCCTCACTATTTCCTAATTTCTGTTTTGTCTGCCCTTCAAACTGCGGATCTTCTATTTTAACACTGATAATTGCCGTCAAACCTTCACGGATATCCTCGCCGGAAAGATTAGGCTCATTATCTTTTAATAATTTATTTTTCCTTGCATAATCATTGAATGTCTTTGTAATGGCATTTCTAAAGCCAACCACATGTGTTCCGCCCTCAGGAGTT
>CANAZK010000110.1 GCA_947366105.1 uncultured Lachnospiraceae bacterium
AAAGCGACACAATGAAAGGAAATTCGCGTTATGTGGGATATTGAAAAAGCAGTTTTAATTACGAACAATGACCGTGTTTATGAGAAATATAAGAATACGTTGACAGTGATTCTTCTCGACACATATGAAGAAGTGCTGATTAAGACAAGGGATATGGTTTATGACCGTCATGTGCTTCTGACGCATCCGCAGGCATCAAGCCTAAAGCCGAATCAGACTCCGTATCGTTCTGTTGTAGTCTATCCAAAGGGAAAAGACGATAACATGAAGGACATTCTTCTGATAGAGAAATGTATAGAAGTATTCAGGGAGTGGCAGGAAATTGCACCGTCCCCGGCAGCGTATCAGGAAAAAGTTGCAGATGATTTTAAGACCATAGATTTATCTGTTATTGACAACATTATACCGCGGATTTCATAGGATTTTAATTAAAGGAGATAAGTGAGCATTATGACAGAGGAGAACAATGTAACTTATTTCAAAGGACTGACAAGGCAGGAATACATCCAGAAAACATATGATATCATCAAAAAAGAAGGCATCGAGGCAGTTTCGATACGAAGAATTGCCAAGGAGCTGGGATGTTCCTCATCAAGCCTTTACCGCTATTTTGAAAGCTTGTCGGAGCTTCTTTATTATGCAGAGCTTCGAACGTTGACGAGTTATATTAACAGGCTGAACAATGCGGAGAAGGATTGGAAGTGTGCGTGGGATATTTATGTAGGCGTATGGGACTGTTATAGCAGGGAGGCATTTAAGAACCCCGAAGCATATAACCTGCTGTTCTTTGAATTTACAAATATAGAGCTGAAAAAATCAATCAGAGAGTATTACGAGATGTACCCGGAAGATATTCAGTTTACAAACAGATTTTTCTTTGAGATGCTTCAGACGTCAAGCTTTATGGCAAGGGATTTTGAGATGTGCAAAAAATGCATTCAGGCCGGAGCCATAGGATATGATGAAGCGAAGCAGCTTAACAGAATTATATGCATGCTGTTTAAAGGCTATTTTAAAAGCGTGCTTGACGATGGAATCACTGATGAAGAGATTGAAGACAGAGTAAGACTTTTTATTGATGATGTGGAGTGTGTAGTCTATGCCCTTGCGGCAGATATGAAAGGATATTCCGGTTATTACCAATAGAAATATAAGCAGCGTGTCTTGTTAAATAAATAACGGATTTGTGCAAAATGACCAAAAAACTTATAGAAAAAAACTATAAATAAACTTTTTTAATAAAAGGCTTGAATGTTATCGCGATAAGATGTATAATGCTTATTAAAGATAGCGACGGGCTTTATTTTTTTTATAATGAAGTTATCGCGATAACAATATTTAAAAGGAGGGACTAACTATGAAATTGGAACTCGGTAAAATTGAAATCAAAGATATCCAATTCGCAGACAGAACGTACATTGAGGGACACGTGCTCTATGTAAACAAAGAGGAAGTGGAAGCGCTCGTACTTGAGGATGATAAGCTGCTTGAATGTCATTTGGATATCGCAAGACCTGGAGAGGCGACAAGAATTACACCGGTTAAAGATGTTATTGAGCCGCGCGTGAAGATAAGCGGCGGAGAGATGTTCCCGGGAGTAATCGGAAAAGTATCCCCACAGGTAGGAACGGGAAGAACACATGCACTTGAAGGATGCTGCGTAGTTACGGTTGGAAGAATCGTCGGATTCCAGGAAGGTGTTATTGATATGAGCGGACCGGCTGCAGATTACTGTCCATTTTCTAAGACAATGAATCTTTGTGTAGTAATCGAGCCGAAGGAAGGACTTGAAACACACGTATATGAAAAAGCAGGACGTATGGCGGGACTTAAGGTTGCAACATACCTGGGTGAGGCTGCAAGAAATGTAGAACCGGATACAGTCGAAGTATATGAGACGAAGCCGATATTCGAGCAGGCGGCACAGTACCCGGATCTTCCTAAGGTAGGATATATTCATATGCTGCAGTCACAGGGACTTCTCCATGATACATATTATTATGGCGTAGATGCAAAGCAGATTGTTCCTACATTTATGTATCCGACAGAGATTATGGACGGCGCAATCGTTTCCGGAAACTGTGTGGCTCCATGTGATAAGGTTACAACTTATCATCATCTACATAATCCGGTTATTGACGACTGCTACAAACATCATGGAAAAGACATCAATTTCATGGGTGTTATTTTAACAAATGAGAACGTATTCCTCGCAGATAAGGAAAGACATTCTGATATGGTTGCAAAACTTTGTGAGTGGATGGGCTTGGACGGCGTATTGATTACAGAAGAAGGATACGGCAACCCGGACACAGACCTCATGATGAACTGCCGCAAGGTAGAAAGAGCGGGAACAAAAGTTGTGCTTATTACAGATGAATTCCCGGGAAAAGACGGTAAATCAGCATCTCTTGCAGATACATGCGAAGAAGCTACGGCGCTTGCATCCTGCGGACAGGGTAATGCAACGCTTAAGTTCCCGGCAATGGATAAAGTGATCGGTACGTTAGAATATATCGAAAGCCAGATTGGCGGCTGGGCAGGATGTATAAATGAAGACGGTTCTTTTGAGGCTGAACTTCAGATTATCATCGCATCTACAATTGCAAACGGATTCAACAAATTAGCTGCAAGAGGCTATTAGAAAGGGGGATTAAAAGTTATGGCAACATATAAAATTGTTCATTACCTCAATCAGTTCTTCGGTGGAATTGGAGGAGAAGACAAAGCAGACTTCAAACCGGAAGTAAGAGAAGAAATTATCGGACCAGGTCAGGCTTTGGCAGCAGGCTTGGGAGAAGATTATAAAATCGTAGCGACTGTTATCTGCGGCGACAACTATTTCGGAGAGAATCTTGATGAAGCAACAGATACAATCATTGATATGGTTAAGAAATATGAGCCGGATATGTTTGTGGCAGGACCTGCATTTAATGCGGGACGTTACGGCGTTGCATGCGGTACAATCTGTAAAGCAGTAGAAGAAAGACTTGGAATCCCTGTTCTTTCAGGCATGTATGAGGAGAACCCTGGAGCAGATATGTTTAAGCAGGATGTAATCCTTGTTAAAACAGGCAATTCCGCTGCAACAATGAGAAAAGCAGTTCCGAACTTTGTTACATTGATTAAGAAAATGACAACAGGTGAAGAGGTTCTTGGACCGGCTGCCGAAGGATATTTGGAAAGAGGAATCCGTGTAAATTATTTTGCGGAGAAGAGAGGTTCTGAGCGTGGGCTTGAGATGCTCGTTAAAAAAATGGCGGGAGAGCCGTTTGAGACAGACCTTCCGATGCCTAAGTTCGACCGTGTTTCTCCTGGACCTGCAATCACGGATATGAGCAAAGCTAAGATTGCAATCGTTACTTCAGGAGGTATCGTTCCGCAGGGCAACCCGGATCACATAGAATCTTCAAACGCAACAAAATTTGGTTGGTATACAATGGAAAATATGGACAGATTGTCAAAAGACGACTACATGACAATTCATGGCGGATATGACAGACAGTTCGTATTGGAAGATCCGAACCTTGTTATTCCGCTTGACGTTCTCCGTGAGAAAGAGAAAGCAGGCGAGATTGGAGAACTTTATCCGTTCTTTGCTACTACAACAGGAACCGGAACAGCTACAAACTCTGCAGCGAAATTCGGCGACGATATCGGTAAGAAATTAATTGAAGAAGGGGTTGACGCAGTTATTCTCACCAGTACTTGAGGTACTTGTACACGTTGCGGTGCAACGATGGTTAAAGGTATTGAGAAATACGGCATCCCTGTAGTACATATGTGTACGGTTGTTCCTATTTCAAGAACAATCGGAGCGAATAGAATTATCCCGGCAGTAGGTATTCCTTATCCGCTTGGAGATCCTACTCAGGGTGAAGCAGAATCTTATAAGATTCGAGAAAGACTTGTAGAAAGAGCGTTGAAGGCGCTTCAGCTTCCTGTTGACGAACAGACTGTATTTGAAAAAGACAATTTTTAGTATTTTATTTTCCTGAGGAAGGAGAGGTTTTATGAGTAATAATAATAATGGCCAGCCGGCACAGTGGAACTCGCGATTTGGTTATATCATGGTTGCAGCTGGAGCGGCAATCGGTTTAGGAAACATTTGGAAATTCCCTTATCTCGCTTACAGAGGCGGCGGCGGTATCTTCCTCGCGGTGTATATTATCATTATTATGGTAATGGCACATCCGATGGTAGAGATGGAAACTGCAATCGGCCGTCACGGTAAGAGTGATACGGTAAGTGTATTCGAGAAGATCAACAAAAAATGGGGTTTTGTCGGCTGGATTGCCAACCTCTGTACACTTTTGATCAACATGTACTATGTAGTAGTAGGCGGATGGGTACTCAAGTATGCGGTTCAGTTCATTATCAGCGGAGACTTTGGTGATGACGCAACAGTATTCTACAACAATTTTATCAGTTCAGACCTTGAACCGATTATTTGGACGGTACTCCTTATGGGCTTTGTGTCTTTCCTGTTGCTCTTTGGAATCACTGAGATTGTAGAAAAAGTTACAAAGATTATTATGCCTGCACTATTCGTACTGCTGATAATCTGCGGTGTTTATGCATGCGTAAGCTCAGAGGGCGCGATGGAAGGTCTAAAATACTATCTGCTTCCGGAGCCGAAGAACTTCACAATCAAAGTATTTGCCGATGCAGCTACACAGGTACTGTTCTCGGTAGGTATTGGATGGGGTATCTTCACTACGTTGGGCGCTAATATTCCGGATAAAAATAATCTGAAGAGCGATGCGCTTTTAGTTAGTATCTGTGATACATGTGCAGCGGTAGTTGCCGGTTTCGTAGTAATTCCTGCAGCTTATGGAGCAGGCGTTGACTTACAGGCAGGACCTAAGCTTCTCTTCATCGTTATGACAGGTATTTTTGGAAAACTTCCGGGCGGAAGAATTATCGGTTCTTTCTTCTTCCTTGCAGTTATCTTCGCGGTAATTTCTTCACTGTTCTCATTCTTTGAGATTTCAATGAAGACATTTGAAGTAAAATTGAAAATGGGACGTAAGAAAGGTGTTATTACTTCTTCCCTTATCATTTTCATTGGTTCTATATTTGTATCTCTTGGATTTGGCTCAATGTCAGGATTTAAACTTCCTTGGCCAAGCCTTGCGGGTATTGAGATGTACAATCTGTTTGACTGGTTCGACTGTTTCACGGGTTATGTGCTTCTTCCTCTTGGCTGTCTTCTTACTTGTGTATTCGTTGCGAAAGTATGGAAGTGGGATGGATACGAAAAAGAGCTTTTTGCAAATGGACGTGACGGTGCGCTGAAAACTTATGATAAGATTCTTGTTAAGTATGTAGTGCCAATCTTTATGATTATTATTCTGCTTAACGTGTTTGGATTTATTAAATAAGCAATCCCTCTAATATAGGAAGGGGTGTGGTATAGGAACCACGCTCCTTCCTTTTTGGTGTGAATTATAATAACTAAAGCTTTGATATTTTAAGTCTGTAGATTCTGCGGAGCAGAAAGGTGGACAAGATAAGACAGCTGAACTCTGCAATGGGGAAAGACCACCATACTGCGCCAAGTCCGAATATGACTGCGAATGCATAGGCAACCGGAAGTATGATAAGCAGCTGTCTTGCCACGGAGACAATCAGGCTGTACACGCCGTTTCCAAGCGCTTGAAACATGGCGCTGCAGGCAATTCCATATCCTGCAATCGGGAAACTGATGCTGATAATCCTAAGAGCGGGAACCCCGATTTCCATCATGTTTTCAGAGGCGTCAAACAGACTTAAAAATGTTTCCGGCAGCGTCTGGAACAAAATTACTCCTATGCACATGATGCCGACTGCAATGCCGATTGCAAGCTTTAGTGTCTGGCTGATACGCTGGCGGTTACGTGCGCCGTAGTTGTATGCAACAATAGGAATCATACCGTTTGTTAGTCCGAAAATCGGCATGAATATAAAGCTCTGTAATTTAAAGTATACACCGAAAACAGCGGCGGCAGTGGAAGAAAACATCAGCAGAATATTATTAAAGCTGAAAGTCATTACCGAGCCGATGGACTGCATAATAATAGACGGAATACCGATTTTGTATATTGCAGTAATTGTTTTTTTGTGGGGACGGAACTGCTTCATATTAATATTAATTTCCGTATTTTTTGTACAATTCAAATACAGAGAAAGCAGAAGCGCTATCACCTGACCGATAATAGTAGCAAGCGCCGCACCGGCAACCTCAAGTCTTGGAAGACCGAACATACCGAAAATTAGAATGGGGTCTAAAATAATATTAATAATCGCTCCCAGCCCCTGCGTAATCATGTTGTAGATTGTCTTGCCGGTGGACTGCATCAGTCTTTCCAACGTAATCTGCATGAAAATGCCGATGGAGAATATAGTAATGATACTCATATATTGGGTGCCGTATTCTATAATAACCGGATTGTCTGTCTGCGTCAGAAAGAAGGCGTGTGAACTTAAGCCGCCTAATACCCCGAAGATAATACTGCTTATGACAGCAAGGAAAATACCGTTTTTGGCAATGGTGTTGGCGTTATCAAAACGTCGTTCCCCAAGACTCCGGGATAAAAGTGCGTTAATACCCACCCCGGTTCCGGCGGAAATGGCAATCATAAGATTCTGCACCGGGAAGGCAAGCGAAACGGCGGTCAGTGCGTCTTCACTTATTTTAGAAACAAAAACGCTGTCTACTACGTTATATAATGCTTGGACAAGCATAGATAAAATCATTGGCAGAGACATGGTTATAAGCAGCTTTGGAACGGGCATAATTCCCATCTTATTTTCTTGAGTTGTATTTGACATAATGTTCCTCCTTTGCACATGGAGCATATTATAGCATTTTCTATGAAAAAATACAATCAGTACTATATTGAATTCGTTATATGTTTTCTCTGTAAGTGCATATATATGTATGAAAGAATGGAAGTCTGAAAGGAATATAAAGTGAAATATCGTAAATATGTGTTGGTTATATGTGGATTTATATATACGATTTTATTATGTCAGGCATGGAACATTTCTTTTTTGTCAAGTGTTGGAGGGGAGCAGGCGGCAGAGACGGCGCAGGACATTGATGCGGATAGTACTGTCAAGGAGAAGCCGAAGATTGCCATTACGTTTGACGACGGACCGAATGCAGAGAGCACGTCCCGGCTTCTTGACGGACTGAAGGAAAGGGATGTGAAGGCTACGTTTTTTGTGATAGGGAAATTGATTGAGGGAAACGAAGATCTTATAAAGAGGCAGAAAGAAGAGGGACATATCATTGGAAATCATACATACAATCATGTGGATATCACTAGAATGTCAGATGCAGACGCCATGGAAGAGATTCGAAGAACCAATGAGGCGGTAAAGAAAGTGACAGGAGATGATGTGATGTTTGTCCGTCCTCCTTTTGGCGTATGGCAGAAGAAGCTTGAGAGTGAACTGAATGTGCTGCCGGTCATGTGGTCTGTGGATCCTTTGGACTGGACGACGGAAAACACAGATGAAATCGTCAATAAGGTAGTGACGAAGGTAAAAGAAAATGATATTATATTACTGCATGACTGTTATCAAAGCTCGGTTGACGCTGCATTCCGGATCATAGATATTTTGAAGAAACAGGGTTATGAGTTCGTGACAGTCGATGAGATGATTCTGAATTAAATAGGAGAACGACATGATACACGAATATTCCAGAACGGAATTATTGATAGGAACGGAAGGTATGGAGCGGCTGAAAGACGCTGCCGTCATGGTGTTCGGCGTGGGGGGCGTGGGCTCTCACTGCATTGAGGCGTTGGCAAGAAGCGGCGTGGGAAAATTAATTCTCATTGATAATGATACCGTTTCCCTGACGAACATTAACCGCCAGTCCATCGCCTATCACAATACAGTGGGGCAGTATAAGACGAAGGTTATGAAACAGCGAATACATGATATCTGCCCGGACATAGCAGTTAGGACTTATGAAATGTTTGTGCTGCCGGATAATATGGAACCGCTTTTTGACGAGCCGGCGGACTATATCATAGACGCTATTGACACGGTGACAGCCAAGATTGCTCTTGTGGAGCTTGCAGAAAAGAAAGGTATTCCAATTATCAGCAGTATGGGTACAGGTAATAAACTGCACCCGGAACTGTTTGAAATTGAGGATATCTATAAAACCTCGGTATGCCCGCTCTGTAAAGTAATGCGGAAAGAACTGAGGGCAAGAGGAATTAAGAAACTGAAAGTGGTTTATTCTAAGGAACAGCCGATTGACATTTCCGATAAAATATCCGAAGAAGAGAAAGGAAACAGAAGGTCTCTTCCGGGAAGCATTGCATTTGTGCCTCCGGCTGCGGGGCTTATCATTGCGGGAGAGGTTATCAGGGAACTGGCAGGAGTATAGGAGAGAAACGATGGATTTATTTGATTATATGGCGCAGAATACAAAAGAGAAAGAATCGCCGCTGGCATCAAGGCTTAGACCGGCTGTGCTGGAGGAGGTAGTGGGACAGCAGCATATTATAGGGAAGGACAAGCTTCTTTACCGTGCGATTAAAGCGGATAAAATCAGCTCGGTTATTTTCTACGGGCCTCCGGGGACAGGTAAGACGACGCTTGCAAAGGTAATTGCCAATACGACAAGCGCAGAGTTTAAGCAGATTAACGCAACCGTTGCCGGAAAGAAAGACATGGAAGCGGTGGTAGAGGAGGCAAAAAACGCTCTTGGCATGTACGGGAAGAAGACCATATTGTTTGTAGACGAGATACACCGTTTTAACAAAGGACAACAGGACTATCTGCTTCCGTTTGTGGAAGACGGCACGTTGATTTTGATAGGCGCAACTACGGAGAATCCGTATTTTGAGGTGAACGGGGCGCTTATCTCCCGGTCAAGCGTGTTTGAACTGCATCCTCTTAGCAAAGAGGATGTGAAGACGCTTCTTACAAGGGCTGTCTATGATAAAGAGAAAGGAATGGGAAGTTATAACGCAGTTATTGACAAAGAAGCTTTAGAGTTTCTTGCAGATATTGCAGGCGGCGATGCAAGAAATGCGTTAAATGCCATTGAACTTGGAATTTTAACTACGCCGAGAAGCGGTGACGGAAAGATTCACATTACGATTGACGTGGCTTCGGAATGTATTCAGAAGCGTGTGGTGCGGTACGATAAGACAGGGGACAACCATTATGATACCATTTCAGCGTTTATTAAGAGCATGAGGGGCTCGGATCCGGATGCGGCGGTTTATTATCTGGCAAAAATGCTTTATGCGGGGGAGGATATCAAATTTATCGCCAGGCGTATAATGATATGTGCATCGGAAGATGTTGGAAATGCGGATCCGCAGGCCCTTACCGTGGCAGTTTCCGCAGCGCAGGCTGTGGAAAGGATTGGAATGCCGGAGGCGCAGATTATTTTATCACAGGCCGTTCTTTACGTAGCTTCGGCGCCTAAAAGCAATTCGGCATGCAACGCCATATTTGCAGCAATGGAGAATGTAAAGAGCAAAAAAACAACAGTTCCTTCTCATTTGCAGGATTCCCATTATAAAGGCGCTGCCAATCTGGGACACGGCGTCGGATATAAATATGCTCATGACTATCCGAATCATTATGTGCGGCAGCAGTATCTGCCGAAGGAGATAAAAGACGCAGTGTTCTATGAGCCGTCGGATATGGGGTATGAGAAGAAAATAAAAGAACATATGGATTATATAAAAGGAAAGTCATAGACCGCCGGGTGAGCCGGCGGTCTGGCTTATTTAATATCTCGTTTGTTGAATGTATAAAGACCGATTGCGGTAGTTGCCGAAAGGAAAACTACTGCAACAAGAATGCTTCTTGTTATCTGTTTGCCGGTTAATTCCTGCATGGCAATCTGATTCATGTTTGTACTCAGCAGGTAGTTGGACAGTGTTACGGGTTTATCAAAAACTTTC
>CANAZK010000111.1 GCA_947366105.1 uncultured Lachnospiraceae bacterium
CTTTGGACAACGCAACAAGTACATACAGTGAAGCATAAATTTTAGAGAGGTGGTGTCTATGAATGAAGAGAGAGCAGAATTCATTAAGAAGCTTCTAATCACATTACTTGAGGATCAGGAGTCAGTTGTACTTACGGAAATTAAGAAAATAAAAGCTGATGATAAGACCGCCTAGGCGGTAGAAAGGAGGACAAGCTTGAGAACTCATAAACAGTACCAAGCGTTCAAAAGGCGGAAGAACAGATCAAAGAAAAGGAGGGATAAACATGCCGGTAAGGATGTACAGACATATCGCAACGGTGATTAAGGTAGCGGCAGTGGTATGCTGGGGGCTGTCGCTTGCGGTGAGGCTGCTTGAATACAGAGGATGTTCGGCGCTGCTGTTCGTGATCGGGCTGCTTGTTATAATAATAGGCTGCATGCTGAATGACATGGTGACGCTGAAGGAAGAGCAGCTGAAGATGGAAGCGAAAGGGGAAAAGTAAAAATGCCACAATACAGCTACAAATTGAATAAAAAAGAGTGCCCAGTCCGCAAAAACATCAGGCACTCGAGTAACTATTCAATTTTAGTATAAGAAAATTTGGAGGGAATGTCAAATGAAAAATAATGAAGGCCTACGAAGAGGCGGAGATGATGGAGAAAGTATGATTGATTGCCGTTTGTGGCGGTTGGAGAGGAATTATAGGTCATGGAAAATGCATTAATAAAAGCACTGGCAGATGAAAATATTAGGGTTTTATATTCTGACAATATCTGCATTGGTGGTAAGATACCGCTTCCTGACGGAACGGTAGGAATTGTTTTCGAGGAAACAAAAAAACTTGGAAAATGAAAAGAAACTGAGGAAACGGACGGCAGAAGCTTTAAGGATTACTGAGATGCAAGGCATGTGGGAACAACAGGAACTAGATTTAGTGCGTTAGGAGGAGAGGCAATGGCTAAATTATATGAATTGACAGGGCAGTTTTTAGAATTACTGGAGATGGCAAGTGATGAGTCTATCGACCAGCAAATAATCAATGATACTTTAGAAAGTGTTGATTTTGAATTTGAACAAAAAGCGGATGGTTATGCAAAAGTACTTAAAACCCTGGAGGGGACCATTGAGATAATTGATAGGGAAGTCAAGCGTCTGAATGAGCGTAAAAATACGGTTAAAAACAATATGGCGGGAATTAGGGAAAATCTTGAAAATGCAATGATTGCCACGGGAAAAAGGAAGTTCAAGACAGATTTGTTTAATTTTAATATTCAGAAGAATCCGGCAAGTGTAGTGGTAGACGATGAATCATGCGTTCCGGAAATATACTGGATTGAGCAGGAACCTAAGTTGGACAAGACATACCTAAGGCAGTATTTGAAAGAGAATAAAGTGCCGTGGGCGCATTTAGCGCAGACTGAAAGCTTAAGGATTAAGTAAATTATATATCGGAGAGGCAATGTATGAATGTATATGAAAAATTATCAAAAGTGCAGTGTGGGCTAAAGGCACCGAAGAGTCAGTATAATTCGTTCGGGGGATATTATTACCGGAATTGTGAAGATATACAGGAAGCCGCAAAGCAGCTGTTATGTGAAATAGGGGCGTTATTGGTATTAACAGATGATCTTATTTCTATAGGAGACAGATATTACATAAAAGCAACAGCGTCATTCATTGATTGTGAAACCGGGGAGAAGATTGAGAATACAGCATATGCCCGTGAAGAAATATCAAAGAAAGGAATGGACTCCTCGCAGATAACCGGGGCGACCAGCAGTTATGCAAGAAAGTATGCATTGAACGGACTTTTCTGCATTGATGATTCCAAAGACAGCGACTCAGAGGAAAACAATAATTTGACTAAGGCCGCATTGATATCTGAATTTAAAAGCGAAATAAAAAGAACCGGAAAATCGTTGGCATATTTTTTGAAAAATAGCGGTGTGGAAAGAATAGAGGATATGGGAACTGACTACTTGTCAAGTTCGGTAGAGGCTCTTTCAAAGCTTCCGAATAAGGGAGAATAATATGAAGTTTACCGGAAGATTAAAGCAGCCGGTCGTAGATTTTGTGACAGGCAGTCTGACGATGCTGTTTGAACCGGCGGAGGATTTCAGACAGGCATATGAGGAACTTAAAAACTGTGAAAAGCTATGCCTTGAAATCAAGCCATACAGGAGAAAAAGAAGCCTTGATGCAAACGCGTATTACTGGGTTCTGCTTACAAAACTGGCAAAGATAATAAAGATATCAAATGCCGAAGCGCACAATATGCTGCTGTGCGGATATGGCCAAGCAGAAATCTTTGAAGGAAAGGCTGTGTATCTTACCATACCGGATACGGAGGAAGCAGAGAAAAGGGTTAAGAATGCGACAGACTACCATTTGCAGCCCACATCCCAAGTACGCGAAGGAAATGACGGGGTGATGTATCGTACCTATAAACTTTTAAGAGGCTCCCATACTTACAGTACAGAAGAAATGGCGAGGTTGATTGGCGGGTTGGTGGAGTGCTGTAAAGATGCCGGAATGAATGACGCGGAGATAGCTTCACCGGATGAAAAACGAATATTAAAAGAAAGGTACAGTATTGAAATTGGCTAAGAAATTGCATAGTGTGCTAACAAGCAGCATGGACTGCTGTATGATTACGGGAAGCTGTGATGTGGAAAGACATCATGTGTTCCACCATACGCCCCGGGAGAGGGTGCTGTGCGAGAAGTACGGGTTTATAGCACCGCTTAAACGGGAACTGCACCAAAACGGAAAAGGAAGTGTACACCGGAATCCAAACGGGGAACTGGATCGTGCGCTGAAGCAGATGTGCCAGTTTTATTATGAGCAGCACATCGGCACAAGGGAGGAGTTCATAAATGAATTCCAAAAGAATTATTTATAGCCTTATGGCTCTTAGGAGTGGGGAATATATCACAACAGCAACTTAAAAAACAAGCCGGTTATTTACCTCCTGGCTGAATGGCCGGGAGGGGAAGGGGGATTTGTGCTTGGAAGTTATACAGTGCTGTTTGGAAAGTTTTTTAGAGTAGGAAGGAATATTAAAACATGGCAGGAAGAGGAAACAAAGTAAATCTCGATTACTTTGAACTCGATTGCCACATGGACGAAAAGGTCAGAATGATACAGGCGGAATATGGACTGAAAGGCTTTGCAGTTTTTGTCAAACTCTTACAAAGAATATATGGGGAGAATGGTTATTACTGTGAATGGACTCAAGACCGGGAGCTTTTATTTATGTCAGAAAACGGTTTGGATAGCGGCTCCTTACAACTCTTACGAGATATAGTGTCTGCCTGTATTAGAAGGAACATTTTTTCAGAGAGGCTTTTTAAAAAGTACGGTATTCTTACGTCCTCCGGGGTGCAGAAGCAATACCTGAAAGCTACAGTCAAGCGGGAAGCTGTTGAACTGAAAAAAGAGTACCTTTTAATAAGTGTACCCCAAAATAGGACTAATGTGGCAATAAATTCAATTTCCGTAGGAATAAATTCAATTTCCGTAGGAATAAATGAACAGAGTATAGAAGAGAAGAGTATAGAAGAGAAGAAAAGAGTAATTACTGCGAAAGCCAGCGCTGAACCAAAACTGGAAACTGAAAATATTCAAATACCATTAAATGACGGTTCGTTCTATAAAGTTCAACTTGAAAAAATAAAAGAATGGAAAGAAGCATTTCCGGCAGTTGATATTGAAGTCCAACTTAGGGGGATGGCTGCATGGTGTAATGCAAATCCAAAGAAAAGAAAGACAAGAAGAGGGATCCAGCGTTTTATTGTAAATTGGCTATCGAGTGAACAGGATAAAGCCGGCAGATATTATGTTGGAAATAAAAAAGAGACATCCACACAGAACAGGGAATCAAAACCGGTGCAAAATATAGGCATGGAAGAGGATCTGATAGACGATGAAGAGTGGTGGAAGTATGGGTTGAATGCCATGGAGGATTAAGCGATGTACGAGTTTAAACCAGATGATGCTTTTAATTTTGCAAGGCACGTGAATGCACAGGCGCGTGAACGGAATGGGGAATTATTCTTTAGGCTCTGCCCATACTGCAACCCGGCACCTACAAGAGACAATCTCAATTCGTTTTCAATAAACCTTAAAACCGGGCAGTTTAAATGTCTGCGGTCTACCTGCGGAGCGAGCGGGAATATGATAACTCTTTCAAAAGACTTTGATTTTTCTCTTGGAAACGAGGTCGATGAGTATTACCGTTCCCGGCGGCAGTTCCGCAGATTGAAGACGCCTGACAGGCCGATCGAACCTAAACCGGAGGCGGTACGGTATTTAACCGGTCGTGGAATATCGGAAGAAACCGTTAAGAGGTATCAGATAACTGTCCAAACGGACCACCCTGGCATATTGGTATTCCCATTCCTGGATGCAGACGGGAAAATGCAGTTTGTAAAATACCGGAAGACAGATTTTGACCGGGAAAAGGATAAAAACAAGGAGTGGTGTGAAGCGAACTGCAGACCCATCTTATTTGGAATGGCGCAGTGTGAGGGTTTTGACTGTTTGGTGATTACCGAGGGGCAGATTGACAGCCTTTCAGTGGCTACGGCCGGAATTGGAAATGCAGTGTCGGTTCCAACCGGAGCGAGAGGATTTACATGGGTTCCTTACTGCTGGGACTGGATAAACAAATTTCATGAAGTGGTTGTTTTCGGGGACTGTGAGAAAGGCGGAATCACACTGCTTGATGAATTGTCTTCCCGACTGAAATGTACAGTCAAGCACGTTCGGTTGGAAGATTATAAGGGATGCAAGGATGCAAATGAGATATTGCAAAAATACGGGGCGGATCAGGTCAGAAAGTGTGTGGAGAACGCGGTTGCAGTGCCGGTTGGAGGCGTGGTAGACCTTGCTGATGTTGAAAATGTGGATATATTTAAGCTTCCAAAGCTGCAGACGGGAATTAAGCAGCTTGACCGGCTGCTGTACGGCGGCATACCCTTTGGCGGAGTGGCTTTGATATCAGGTAAGCCGGGAGAGGGAAAATCTACATTTGCGAGTCAGGTTCTTGTGAATGCGATTTATCAGGGGTGCAAGTGTTTTGCATACAGTGGGGAACTTCCGAATTACCTTTTCCGTTCATGGATTGATTTTCAAATTGCCGGAGGCAGCCATATAACAGAGTATCAGAACAAGTGGGGCGACAGGAATTATGCAGTGTCCGAAACCAACCGCAGAATTATAGCCGACTGGTATCGCGGGAAATGTTTTTTGTATGACAACAAGATCGTGGAGGGCGATGAAAAAGAAAGCCTGCTGGAAATTGTGGAAAATGTAATGATGCAGTATGGAGTGAATGTGATTCTTTTGGACAATCTTATGACTGCGTTGGATTTGGAACCGGGGAAGGCTTTTGGCAAGTATGATAAGCAGAGCCTTTTTGTGAAGAGACTGGCAAGGCTGGCGTTGAAGTACAATGCGCTTATTCTTTTGGTAGCGCATAAACGGAAAAATAATTTCACAACAAATGAGAATGATGAGATTAGCGGCAGCGGTGATATATCTAATTTAGCCGCAATCACGATTGCCTATGAGAAAGACGGGGAGCTGCAGCCTGAGCAAAGACGGTTGAAAGTATCAAAGAATCGTTTGTTCGGCAGGGTAGAGACAGAGGGATATGTCCTTGATTATGATGAAAAATCAAAAAGGATATACGGAATCGGTGACAGTCTGTCTGTTGATTACGGATGGGATAAAAGCGGTGACGGGTTTGTTCAGCTTGATATGAATGCAGACTGTCCATTTCAATGACGGGAGGCTGTTGTATGTCGATTAGGGATGATGTAATAGAATTTCTCCAAAGTAAGCAGGTGCAGCTTATGGAGAGGTATGCATTGTTGGAAGAAATTCAGGGAGAATATCCGGGACTGTATTCTTTGTGTCAGAGAGAAATGGATAGGGTGGATTGGAATGCGGAACGTATCCGCAGGAAGATATTTGAACTGGAAGAATCAGATTAGGAGATTATCATGCAGGAAAATAGAGGGTAGGGAAAATGGCAGGTGTAAAATTTGAAAAGGGTTCCAAGGAATGGTACATGTTCCATGATTACTGGAAGCTGTGTCAGAAATTTTGGGTTCCAGAAGATAATGATGAATATTTTGAGGCTGTTGTCAGGGAAACAGATAAATTTTATAAAAAATATAGGGATATAGGGTTAGGGAAAAAGATTGCACTTGCATTTGTTGATACGATTGATGAGCAATACAGAGCAATGAGGAAATAACGAGGTGATGACATGAAGCATAAAGAAAATGAAAAAGTGGTACGAACAGAAACGGGTCAAGTGTTTACAGTTGTTGGTAAAAAGGGAAGTAAGCGAAAAGCTGGACATTTTATTAAAAGAGAGCCAGTCTATCAGTTAAAAGGTCCGCATGAAAGTTTGGACTTATTGGTAAGCCAGTCAGAATTGGATGCGTATTTTGAAAAAAATGAGGAGAATAGGAAAATGAAAACTTTTGAAGAGAGAATTGCAGAAAAGGTAAACGAAAAATTGAATGACGGTACTGTGGAGAAATTGGTTGAGACGTATTTGGAAAAAGGAGTGTCAGAAGCACTGGAAGCAGTATTTTCCTGGAGAGGAGATGGCAAGAAGCTGCTCGAAGAAAAGCTGAATGAAATCATTGTTCCGGTTATTGAGCGCCACGAATTTAACCGGTATCTTGCAAAGTTGGATTCTGTTTTAACGGAAATCATCAATTCAACTAACCTTGCGGATAACAAGGAGATATTGGAGAACTTTAAGGAACTCATGAAGGAGCCGGAAACCGAAGAGATTAAACTGTCAGAGATATTTAAGCAGTATTGTGGGCATGTTGCAAAGAATGTTGATACATATGATTTGAAAGCCTGCTGTGATGACGGAGAGCCGTATTATGAACATGTGGTTGCCGTCATGGAAGTGGAACATGAAGATAAGGGTTGGTTTAAATCCTGTTTTGATAATTGCATTGTAAAGTTCACATGTGAAGAGGATAAGGATTTGAATTGTCAAGTGAAACTTTACAAAGGAGTGGATGAGAAAAACTGGAGATTCAAAGGGGGTAGGGATTCTATTGACATTAACTCATTGCGTAATTTGAGTGAATTTGAAGTATTCCTTATGACCTTGAACCGTGGTTTTGTTGATATTATTATGGACGAAGAGTCAGGGTTCGATGATGATATCGAGCCGGAAGAAAAGCCCGAATGGTCGATTAATTAGGCGGTGATTTCAATGCTTGATTTTGATAAAGATACGACAAAACAGAATATGCGAGTGTTAGTAGCGTGTGAAGAAAGTCAGAGGGTTTGTATAGAATTTCGCAAATTAGAACATGAAGCCTATTCCTGCGATATTGAACCATGCAGCGGAGGACACCCGGAATGGCACATACAGAATGATGTGTTGCCGTTATTGAACGGAAAATGTAAGTTTCAGACGGCAGACGGAACGGTGCATAAAATTAATGGTAAATGGGATATGATTATTGCTTTTCCACCATGCACATATCTTTCCAATGCCGGAGCAAAGCATTTATGGAAAGACCATGTTCTGAATGAAGAACGGTACATGAAAGGACTTGAAGCAAAGAAATTCTTTATGCAGTTTCTCAATGCGGATTGTCCGAGGATTGCGGTAGAAAATCCCGTATCAAGCCGGATATTCGGTATGCCGCCGCACACGCAGGAAATACAGCCTTACCAATTCGGACACCCGGTACAGAAAAAAACGCGCTTATGGTTGCGAGGTTTGCCGGAATTGAAACCGACAAATGAGGTTGAATATAAGTGCAACTGTCACGAAGCCGGAACATGGTTTATGAAAGGCGGCAAAGATAGGCAGAAAAACAGAGCAAAGACATTTCCTGGAATTGCAAAAGCTATGGCTGAACAGTGGGGAAAAATTGACGAGACACCAAAACAACAGTATCGGTCAGTACCCCGGCACTCATGGCAGCATTACGGAATCAGCAAAGAGCGGTACAGGAAGCTAACAGAGTACATACAGTCCGGCAGATATGCCTCTCTCGCTTCACGGGCGGCTCATAGAGCGAATGAAATGATTGCAGAGTATATTTTACTGTCTGTCACTCAAAACAAGTCCTATGACGCTCTTAGAATGAAATGGGAGCTGAAAGAAATGGAGCGGATTCCATACTGCCGGACGGATTTTTACGGGATTAGGAGATATTTTTATCATTTGTTTGATAAGGGGCTAAGGAGGATAGAAAAGTGAAAAGAGTATTTACAGACAGAATGAATCAGATAGTTATAATTCCGGCAATAGCGATATTGTGGAATAAAAGAGGAATTCTTCTTTCCTTTGCATGGTTAAATGTCGGATGTTCGATTTTGGTTTGTGATAAGCAGAAATAAATTTGGTACAACTCACCTCTGAATCCCCGGTACAATAGAATTGGGAGATTTAGAGGGGTTGTGGAAAGGTAGGAGAACATTGAAGAAAAGGGATATAAAATGTTCTGAATGTGAATATGGGGAGTACTTGAATGTGTTTGATTCTTATACATGCCGGAACCCTAAATGTAAAGATGTGACAATATTTAAAGGGAAAACACATCCTCATTGCTGCCCGATTGCCGGAGGGAAAAAGTATATTACACACGGAAATCATGAAAACATTGTGGATGTAAGAATACCGCTAAGGGGTTGATTGTGGAGGGAAAGGGAAATATGGATAAACTTATAATTTGTGAAACAGATAGAGGAAGATATGCAGTAAGGCCTATAAGTTGGGCGGGTATTTGGAACGAGAAAGGACAGATACAGGAATCCCTTAATCATTTGGCATTATTCATAGAAAAAGAAGATGCTGAAAATTTTGCGGAATGGAAAGAGGCAGAAGAACAAGGGAAGCTTCTTAAACTGCCTTGTGCGGTGGGGGATAGAATTTATCTGATTGATACAGATGAAAAAAATAGAGAACAGAGAAATTGAAATCTATGATATTGACAATATTGTTATCTGTTCTGATGGAGAAATATTACTAAAGTACGACGCGTACGATGGAGTAATTTGCCATTTGGAAAATATAACTACTGATAAGCCGTATCTTGATTATTACAGATGTTTCTTCACCAAAGAAGCAGCCGAAGCCGCATTGAAAGGATTGGAGAGGGGTAATGGAGAATGAGACTGATTGATGCAGATGAATTTAGAGAAATTATACTTACTTATGGCTATGCTGGATACGGAGCACTTCGCATAGAAAAAATATCTGAACTTATTGATGGGCAATCTACAGCGTGTGATATGGATAATGTGATAAAACAGATAAATGCATCAGGCACAGATGAGGATGGGATTGTGGTGCATGTAGACAGAAAACCAGTTATAACAAAAGAATTGGCGGTAAAAATTGTAAAATCAGGCGGCATTGAATGAAAGGGCGAGGAAAATGAGATATAAATGCATAAAAGAAATGTGTCTTCCAAAATGTGACGGCTTCGACATTCCGGATGAATACGGATTTGTGACAGTCGGCAGCATTTGGGAAAGAGACGATATGGGAAATATTATCGGGGGCGATGTTCATTTGGATTCGCTGGATGATGATTCTGATTTTGGATGGATAGAGATGTCGATTGAAAAATTGAAAGAGAATTTTGTGTTAGCAGATGGTGAGGAACGGCGGCATTGAATAACACATTTGCGGATCGAGGAGGATACGGATGGATATCAAGTCAGTACTGACGGAGTATGCAGATATGAAAGAGGAGATAAAGGATCTGCGGCGCAGGATAGCAGAGGACAGAAAAGCACTTGATAAGCTTGGTAAGACAATTGACAGTCTGAACGAGACTGTTGTTACAGACTCGGTGACCTGCGGAAAGAA
>CANAZK010000112.1 GCA_947366105.1 uncultured Lachnospiraceae bacterium
ATGAGTTTATTATAACTTTGACAAACAAATGGAGGAATGGAATTATGTTAGTATCAGCAAAAGAAATGCTTGACAAAGCAAAAGCAGGTCACTATGCGGTAGGTCAGTTTAATATCAACAACCTTGAATGGACAAAGGCTATTTTACTTACGGCTCAGGAGAATAACTCGCCGGTTATCTTAGGCGTTTCTGAAGGCGCTGGAAAATATATGTGTGGATATAAAACAGTTGTAGGCATGGTAAACGGCATGTTAGAGGAATTGAACATTACTGTTCCGGTAGCTCTTCACTTAGACCACGGCAGCTATGAAGGATGTTTGAAATGCATCGAAGCAGGATTCTCTTCAATTATGTTCGATGGTTCACACTATCCAATCGAAGAGAACATTGCTAAGACCAAAGAGCTGGTAGCAATTGTGAAAGAAAAAGGAATGTCTCTCGAGGCAGAAGTAGGGGCTATCGGCGGAGAGGAAGACGGAGTTATCGGCGCAGGTGAATGTGCAGATCCAAATGAATGTAAGATGATTGCAGACCTTGGAATTGATTTCCTTGCGGCTGGCATTGGAAATATACATGGAAAATATCCGGAAAACTGGCAGGGTCTCAGCTTTGATACACTGGATGCTATCCAAAAGCTTACGGGGGATATGCCGTTAGTACTTCATGGCGGAACGGGTATTCCGGCTGACATGATTAAGAAAGCAATTGACTTGGGAGTATCAAAGATTAACGTAAATACAGAATGTCAGTTGGCGTTTGCAGCAGCGACACGAGAATATATAGAAGCTGGAAAAGATTTGCAGGGTAAAGGATTTGACCCTCGTAAAGTATTAGCTCCTGGTTTTGACGCTATTAAAGCTACTGTAAAGGATAAAATGGAATTATTCGGTTCTGTAAATAAAGCATAATAAAGTTTTAATAAGCCAGGGGACAGAGTTTTAAATTCTGTCCCCTTTTGCTGTCTGTTATAAAAACTTGCAAAATAGAAAAAAGTAATGTATCGTATAAAGTAAATTTTGAACAGAGAGGTGAAGATAATGAGCGACTTTATTAATGTAGCCGAGATTTTTGGAGAGAATGTTTTTAACGATACGGTGATGCAGGAGCGGCTGCCGAAGAAAGTTTATAAAGATTTAAAGAAGACGATTGAGGATGGGAAGGAACTTGACCTCGTCACTGCGGACGTTATCGCACACGAGATGAAAGAATGGGCAATAGAGAAGGGCGCCACACATTATACGCACTGGTTCCAGCCGCTTACGGGAGTTACTGCCGAAAAGCACGATTCATTTATAACGGCGCCAGCGCCAAGCGGCAAAGTACTTATGAGTTTTTCCGGAAAGGAACTTATTAAAGGAGAGCCGGACGCGTCTTCACTTCCGTCGGGAGGATTGCGGGCTACATTTGAGGCTCGTGGATATACGGCATGGGACTGTACTTCGCCGGCTTTCGTACGCCAAGACGCCGGCGGAGCGACACTTTGCATTCCGACGGCATTCTGTTCATACACAGGGGAGGCTTTGGATCAGAAAACACCGCTTCTCCGTTCGATGGAAGCTCTTAGCAAAGAGTCTGTCAGGCTGCTGCGCCTGTTCGGAAATACAACATCGAAGAGGGTGGTGCCATCGGTGGGACCGGAGCAGGAATACTTTCTTGTGGACAGAGAAAAATATTTGAAAAGAAAAGATTTAGTTTTTACAGGAAGAACTCTTTTCGGAGCGATGCCGCCGAAAGGGCAGGAGCTTGACGATCACTATTTTGGAAGCATTCGTGAAAGAATTGCGGCATACATGAAAGACGTCAACGAGGAGCTTTGGAAAATGGGGGTCACTGCTAAAACACAGCACAATGAAACGGCGCCTGCGCAGCATGAACTTGCGCCGATTTATGCACAGTGTAATGTGGCGGTTGACCATAATCAGCTCATTATGGAAGTTCTTAAGAAGGTTGCATCAAGACACGGGCTGCACTGTCTTCTCCATGAGAAACCGTTTGCGGGGGTAAATGGTTCCGGCAAACATAATAACTGGTCCCTTACGACCGATGATGGTAAGAATCTGCTTGAGCCGGGAAAGACGCCGCATGACAATATTCAGTTTTTGTTTATACTGATGTGCATTTTGAGAGCGGTGGATACATACGCGGAGCTTTTGCGTGAATCTGCGGCCGATCCTGGCAATGATCATCGTCTTGGGGCGGCGGAGGCCCCTCCGGCTATTATCTCTGTGTTTCTCGGCGAACAGCTTGAGGATGTGCTGGAACAGCTTGTTGCTACGGGAGAAGCAACTCGTAGTATCAAGACAGGAAAGCTTGAGACGGGTGTGAGGACGCTTCCGGAGCTTGCAAAGGATGTCACTGACAGAAACAGAACGTCTCCATTTGCGTTTACGAACAATAAATTTGAATTCCGCATGGTTGGAGCAAGAGACTCTGTGGCAGCGCCGAATATTGTATTGAATACGATTGTTGCGGATGTGTTCTCAGAAGCGAGCGATATTTTAGAAAAAGCGGAAGATTTTGATACGGCTGTGCATGACCTAACCAAAGAATATGCGATGAAGCATCAAAGAATCGTGTTTAATGGAAACGGCTATTCGGAAGCATGGGTAGAGGAAGCAGAGAGACGGGGACTTCCGAATATCAGGTCTATGGTAGAGGCTATCGGTGAGATGGTTTCGGACAAGGCTGTGAAGGTATTTGAGAAGTTCGGGGTGTTTACGAAAACAGAGCTTGAGTCGCGTGCGGAAATCAAGTATGAGACATATGCAAAAGCGATTAATATTGAAGCGAGAGCAATGATTGACATTGCGAGCAAGCATATTATTCCGGCGGTCATGAGATATACAAAGGAACTTGCAGAGACTGTCAATGCGGTGAGAGAAGCTGGCGCAGATTTTGAGGTGCAGGCGGATATTTTGAACAGGGTTTCCAAGTTGTTGAAAGAGTCTAAAGAGGCGCTTGAGAAGTTGGAAAAGGTAACTGCGATGGCGGCGGATAAGCAGGAAGGAAAGGAACAGGCATTTTGGTTTTATGAGGAAGCGTCGCCTGCTATGGAGGCGCTTAGAAGACCGATTGACGAGCTTGAGATGATAGTGGCAAAGGATGTATGGCCGATGCCTTCTTATGGCGATTTGATTTTTGAGGTATAGTGAAGTGAGAGAGATAATAAAAGTTAAGAGCCTTTTTAAACTGTACCGGGTCGGCGATGACGTTGTGCGTGCGCTTAACGGTGTGGATTTCTCAATATATGAGGGTGAGTTTTGTGCCATTGTAGGAACATCGGGTTCTGGAAAATCCACGCTTTTGAATATGCTGGCGGGTCTTGAGAAGCCCACGAGAGGGGAAATCGTTATTGCGGGAAGGCATTTAGAGGAATTGAATGAAAATGAACTGGTGAAATTTCGGCGTGAACATGTGGGATTTATTTTTCAGTCGTTCCATCTGATAGGAACTATGAACGCCCTTGAGAATGTGGCGCTGCCCTTAAGTTTCAGAGGAGAACCTAAGGAAAAGAGATTGAAAAAAGCGGATAAAATGTTGGGGCTCGTCAATTTGAAAAAGCATAAAAAGCATTTGCCGAACCAAATGTCAGGAGGCCAGCAGCAGCGCGTGGGAGTAGCCAGGGCTCTCGTGGTAGATCCGCAGATTATTTTTGCTGATGAACCAACAGGGAATTTAGACTCCCACACATCCAAAGAAGTGATGGAACTGATGCAGAAGGTGGTCAGAGAGCAGAGAAAGACATTGGTTATGGTTACCCATGATAATGAATTGGCGTCTTATGCGGATCGTGTATTTCATATTATAGACGGTGAAATTGTGCGGATAGATGAGAAAAGGAAGGAGCAAAAGGATGAAACGAATTAAAGGACTGCTGGCAATGATACTTGGGGTTGTACTGGCATTACAAAGTACGGCGGCGTTATCGGTAAATGCGTCATCACCCAAAGATGCGCCATCACCTGAGCCGGCGTTGAGCTTAAGACTGAAAGGCGAAAATACGCCGGTTTTTAAATATGGAGAAACTAAGAATCTAGAACTTACTTTAGTGAATAACGGTGCAGTGGATGCGGAGAAAGTTAAAGTAGCGCCCAAAGTGGCTGTAAAAGCAGAAAAGTGGCCTTTCGAAATTGAAAAAGCTACCTATGAAAAGATGATCGACGTGGCTGCCGATAGTTCTGTGGATTTGGTTTTTACTCTTGTGCCGCGTCAAGATGTGGAATCGGGACCTTATAAAATTAAATTTGATATTACATATGAAAACAATACGTTTGAACAAATTATATTCGTGAAAATGGAAGGAGCGCCGGAGCCTGAAAAAGAACCGGAGAAGCAGCCGGAAAAAGAGCCGGAGATAACTCCTCCCGACAATGCAGGGGGCGGCGGAGAGATATCGCTTCCGAATGAGGGCGGAGGCTCTGTAACCAATAACGAGGGTTCAGGAGACGGTTTGACACCGCGGGTTATTGTGACAGGATTTACAACAGAACCGGGTGAAGTGAAGGCAGGAAGTAATTTTAAACTAATTGTTCACCTTAGAAATACGTCTAAGACAACGGCGGTCAAGAACATGCTGTTTAATTTTAACGCGCCGGCAGAGGGAAGTGACGCCGATACAACATCTCCTGCATTTTTGCCTTCATCTGGATCGAGTACAGTATATTTGGATGCAATTAAAGTAAACGGGACGAAGGATGTTTCCATTGAACTAAATGCAAAAGCGGATTTGGTGCAAAAGCCGTACAGTATCGAGATGTCAATGGCATATGAGGACGGAAACGGCGGTCAGTATGAAAGTTCATCCAGTATCTCGGTTCCTATTAAGCAGGATGCAAGATTTGAGTTCAGCGAGTTTGAAATGAGTTCCGAGACAGTGGAAGTAGGGGGCGAAATTAATGTAATGTGCAACCTCTATAATCTTGGACGTGTGAAACTTTATAATCTGAAGGCAAGATTTGAAGGACCGGATATTAAGTCTAAAGAACTTTTTATCGGAAATGTCGAGCCGGGAGCTACAGCGGTAATTGACGGAATGATTACCGGGGAACAGGAAACAACCGGAGACGGGAAAATCAAGCTTATGATTACATATGAGGATGAATCCGGTGTAGTCTCATCCGCGGAGCAGGAGCTGACTCTGTTTGTAACCGCGCCAATACTGACGGATGTGATGGAGGGGGACGAATCGATGGTGGATGATATGGAAGAAAAAGCTTTTCCTATTATTCCGGCAGCAGTGGCGGTTATCGTCATAGCGGTAATTGCAGCAGTCGTTATAGTAAAGAAACGTAAGAAGAAAAAGGCATATGAGGAAGAGGAGGGATTCTTGGAGGATGAGCTTAATAGACTTATTGAGGATGAGCGGCGGGAATCTTAAGAGAAGAAAGTTAAGAACATTTCTCACTGTACTCGGAGTCATTATTGGGACAGCCTCTATTGTTGTAATGATTTCCCTCGGACTGGGGCTTCAGAAGTCTATGTATGACGAGATTGAGAAGTCCGGAGGTCTTACTGAGATAGAAGTTATGAGTAAAAACATGTGGGGGATGGATCAGGGTTCCTCTGAAGAACAGATTCTTTTAACGGATGAAATTGTTAAGGACTTGGCGGGATTGGAGCATGTGGAGTATGCGTCGCCGGTACTGAATATTTCTGCGATAGCTCTGAAAGGGAATTATGAGGGCTGGATTGATATAAACGGATTGTCCCATGAAGCGCTGGAAGCGATGGATATCCCCCTCAAGGAGGGGGGCAGACTTCCTGCCCAGAACAGCGGTACTTTGGAATTTATATACGGAAATACGGTGATTCAGAATTTCCATAATAAATCGGGAGGCGGAGGTTATTGGGACACAGGAGAACTTCCGGATATTGATTTGGAGAATGATTCGCTTTTTGTAATTCTTGATCAGGATGCTTATTATCAGTCAGGTTCAAACGTGCCGGGAGGCGAGGGAGACAATGCTGCGCCGAGGGTCGCAAAGAAATTTGTGGTGAAGGCATCGGGAGTTGTGGAAGGTACAATTGATGATTGGAACCAGTTCTCATATGCAACGTATTGTGATTTGGACACCTTAAAAAACGTGTTGACAAAGGAATTTAAGGGAAGAGCTATTCCAGGGCAGCCAACGCAGAAAAATGGGAAGCCGTATAAATATTTCGTATATAATTCTGCAAAGGTAAAGGTAGATGATTTTAATAATGTAGAGACGGTATCGAATAAAATTCGTGAAATGGGATTTGAGACATACAGCAATGCGGAATGGGTTGAGAGTATGAAAACGCAGTCCGCCATGATTCAGGCGGTGCTTGGAGGAATCGGAGCTATTTCACTTTTGGTGGCGGCAATCGGCATTGCCAATACGATGATGATGTCAATCTATGAAAGAACGAGGGAAATCGGAGTGATTAAGGTTCTTGGCTGCGATATGAAGAACATCAAACAGATGTTTCTTATGGAAGCGGGATTTATAGGGCTCATAGGAGGCGTTGTGGGTAATATCTGCAGTCTTATTATATCCTTGGTGATTAATCAAGTGGCGTCAGGATTTGGAGCAAGTATGGGAGTTTCGGGAGGAATTTCCTATATTCCGGTGTGGCTTATTTTGGTTTCCATGGGATTTGCAACGTTTGTGGGTATGGCAGCCGGATATTTCCCGGCGTTGAGAGCGATGAGGCTAAGCCCTCTTGCGGCAATCCGAAACGAATAGCATTTTCTGAAGGTGTTGATACAAAGAGAAATCCCGGTAGGGGAGCTACCGGGATTTCGAGGGGAGTATAAATAATTAATAAGGGGTTGTAGAAATAATTTCTACATGAGTTAGTATAATATAAACTGGTAAAAAAATCAAGAAAAATTTAAAAAAATATTAAGCTTTTTTTTGAGGCTATTTTAAAGCCTTTTAAAGCCTTTTTAAGTCCGCTGTTAAGTTAAAAATTACACTTTTTACCAAAGAATAAAACGTGAAAAAATGTGACATAATAATCGTGTAACTAAAAACTTAGGAGGAATTAAAAATGGCAAAAAATAATTCAACAAACAACAATAATACTAACAGCACAAACAGAAATTCTTATTCTTCAATGACAAATGATCAGAACAAGAACAAGACTTCAAACACAACATCAAACAAGAATTCTAATAAGAATTCAAACGCTTCTTCAAACAAGAATGCACAGTCAGCAAGCGACAACAGCAACTACTAATATGAGTTAATCAGGTGGGGACGCAAAGTTTAAAAAGAACTGCGTCTCCATTTGACATATGGATAGTTTTCACATAATATAAAGAAGTACCTTGGCTTAAAGTAACCGAGGAGAAAGTACGGAGGATACATATGGAAAGAATGGAATTAATAGCGCCCTGCCATTTTGGGCTGGAATCAGTTTTGAAAAGGGAAGTGCAGGATTTGGGATATGAGATATCGGCGGTGGAAGACGGCCGTGTTTCATTTTACGGTGATGAAGCGGCAGTCTGCCGCGCTAACATATTTTTAAGGACGGCAGAAAGAGTTCTTTTGAAAGCAGGCTCTTTTAAAGCGGTTACATTTGATGAATTATTTGAAAAGACAAAGGAAATTCCGTGGGAGAAATATATTCCTGAGAATGGCAGATTTTGGGTGGCGAAAGCGGCGTCTGTTAAAAGTAAATTATTCAGTCCTTCTGATATTCAGTCTATCATGAAGAAAGCTATGGTAAATCGCCTGAAAGAGCATTATCGTACCGATTGGTTCCAAGAAGACGGCGCTGCCTATCCGGTGAGGGTATTCTTGATGAAAGATGTAGTGACGGTTGGAATTGA
The DNA here is from genome assembly GCA_947366105.1 of uncultured Lachnospiraceae bacterium. Lineage (GTDB taxonomy): Bacteria > Bacillota > Clostridia > Lachnospirales > Lachnospiraceae > Faecalimonas. Next base: position 7,802 of record CANAZK010000112.1, read on the forward strand.
TACATCGGGAGTATCGCTTCATAAGAGAGGGTATCGTCAACTATCAGGCAAGGCTCCGATTACAGAGACTTTAGCGGCGGCGCTGATTATGCTTACGCCGTGGAGGGGGGACAGGATTTTAGTAGATCCGTTTTGCGGGAGCGGTACATTTTTGATTGAGGCGGCAATGATGGCTGCCAATATGGCTCCTGGAATGAATCGTTCGTTTACGGCGGAGGAATGGACGAATATCATTCCGAAGAAGGCTTGGTATGATGCGGTAAATGAAGCTCATGACCTTGTAAAAGATAATATCCAGGTTGATATTCAAGGGTATGACATAGACGGCGCCGTGCTGAGGTCGGCGAGGGAAAATGCCCGCGAGGCGGGTGTCGATCATTTAATACATTTCCAGGAACGCGGGGTAAAGGATTTGCGTCATCCGAAAAAATATGGGTTTATAATTACAAACCCTCCGTATGGCGAGCGTCTTGAAGAGAAGGAGAATCTTCCGGCGCTTTATAAGGAATTTGGAGACAGTTTTAAGCGTCTCGACAGCTGGTCGGCATATATGATTACAAGTTATGAGGATGCTGAGAAATATTTCGGAAGAAAGGCGGACAAGAACCGTAAAATTTATAACGGTATGTTGAAGACATATTTTTACCAATTTATGGGGCCGAAGCCGCCGAAACAAAAGAGGGAGGATTATAATGGGAAATAGAATTGTGTTTGCTACCGGAAACAAGGATAAGATGAAGGAAATCCGTATGATTCTTGCCGACCTGGGAGTTGAGATTGTTTCCATGAAGGAGGCGGGAATTGATATTGATATCGTTGAGGACGGTAGTACGTTCGAGGAAAATGCGACTATTAAGGCAAAAGCAATTGCAAGACTCACAGATGATATTGTGCTTGCCGATGACTCGGGGCTTGAGATTGATTATTTGAATAAGGAGCCCGGAATTTACTCTGCACGTTATGAGGGAACGGATACACCGTATTCCATAAAAAACAATAAGATTCTTGAACGTCTCAAGGGTGTGCCGGATGAAAGGAGAACTGCAAGGTTTGTATGCGCCATTGCGGCAGTATTTCCGGACGGTACGGCAGAAACAGTGCGCGGAACAATTGAAGGGATTATCGGTCATGAGAGCGCGGGAGAGAATGGTTTCGGTTATGATCCGATTTTCTATCTGCCGGAATATGGTTGTACAACAGGGCAGCTTGAGCCGGACAAGAAAAATGAACTGAGCCATAGGGGCGTTGCGCTTCGTGCAATTCGTCCGATTATTGAACGGAAGCTGGGATAAACTATGAGGATAATGATTGTAAGCGATACGCATGGGCGGCACGGAAGCTTTGATAAAGCGTTGGAACAGGCAGGAAAGATTGATATGCTTCTCCATATGGGGGATGTGGAAGGCGGCGAAAGCTATATTGAAGCTGTCGCCGGATGTCCGGTTTGTATGGTTGCCGGGAATAATGATTTTTTCTCTTTTCTTGAAAAGGAGAGGGAGTTTACGGTTGGCGGAAAACGTATTTTTATGACCCACGGGCATTATTATTATGTGTCGGTGGGAACGGAACGGATTAAAAGCGAAGGACTATCGAGAAAAGCAGATATCGTAATGTTTGGTCATACGCACAGACCGTTTTTGGAGGAGTCCGAAAATATTACGGTTTTGAATCCGGGAAGTCTTTCTTATCCCAGACAGCCGGGACGCCAGGGAAGTTACATGATTATGGAAATTTTTCCGGATGGAAGGGTTGAGTATACAACGCATTATGTGTAGAGGATAAGGTGTATAGCTGGAAAAATATTAGAAATTTGAAAAAAGTTGTTGACATTTCTGTGATTGGCATATATAATAACTATTGCGTCACGGAAATGGAGACAAACAAATTAATATCGGGGTGTGGCTCAGCTTGGCTAGAGCGCCTGGTTTGGGACCAGGAGGCCGCAG
>CANAZK010000113.1 GCA_947366105.1 uncultured Lachnospiraceae bacterium
TAGAACACTAGCCTTCCAAGCTAGATACGTGGGTTCGATTCCCATCACCCGCTTTTTTATTTTAACAAAGAATCTCGCGTGCGAGATTCTTTGTTTTGTCTAATAAATAGGATTCGGATAATAGAAGGGCGTGGTCTTATTTAGATAATACTTCCACGCCGTCTTCTGTAACCAGAACCATATATTCCACTTGGGCAGACAGCCCGTCGTCCTCTGTATACACAGTCCAATCATTTTCCTCATCTACAAAGAAATCCGGACCTCCCTCATTTACCATCGGTTCAATTGTAAAAACCATTCCCGGGACAAGAACCATTTCCGTTCCTTTTTGAGTGACATAGCTTACAAAAGGCTCTTCATGGAATTCAAGACCGATTCCGTGGCCGCCAATGTCTTCCACAATGGAATAGCCGTGGGACTGGGCGTGGGAGTTGATAGCATCCGCAATGTCTCCTAGGTGTCCCCAGGGTTTTGCCGCCGCAAGTCCAAGTTCAACACATTCATGTGCCACCCGCAGGATTCTTTCTGCCCGTTCGGACAATTTGCCGATGGAAAACATGCGGGATGCGTCTGAAAAGTAACCGTTTAAAATAGTTGACACGTCCACATTGATAATATCCCCTTCTTCGAGAATGATTCCTTCGTCAGGAATTCCGTGACATATTTCATTATTTATAGAGGTGCAGACGCTGCATGGAAAACCCTCGTAACCAAGCGGCGCGGGAATCCCGCCGTGTTCGGTTGTATAGTCGTACACCAGTTTATCTATTGCCGCCGTGCTCATACCTGCATGTATGTGTGCGGCAACATGGTCAAGAACCGCAGTGTTCAAATCTGCGCTTTTGCGGATTTTCTGAATCTGTTCCTCGGTTTTCAGCATATCCCGCGTTGGGACGATTTCCCCTTGCTCCGCAAGTAAAGCGATTTTTTCATCCGTTGCCATATGACACTTTTTATATTTTTTACCGCTGCCGCACCAGCAGGCTTCGTTTCTGTCCATTTTTATAACCTCCCTGTATTGTGGTGTATCTGCTTCTTTATTTACTGGCATTTATTATAAACTATTTTTTTGTTGTTAGCACTAAAAAAATGGTTTATAATATAAGCGAATAAAATGTAGGTTAAAAAGCCAAAATGCAGAAGCCGTCTTTTGGACGGCTTCTTATAAAGAAAGGGTGTAGATATATGGCGTATACAGCGCTGTACCGTAAATTCCGTCCCGGTGAGTTTGATGATGTAAAGGGACAGGAGCATATTGTAACAACACTGAAAAATCAGATAAAAGCAGAACGAATCGGGCACGCTTACCTTTTCTGCGGAACAAGAGGAACAGGAAAAACCACAGTGGCGAAGATATTTGCAAAAGCAGTGAACTGCATGAACCTGTCGGACGGGAATCCCTGCGGCGAATGTGCTATGTGTAAGGCTGCTGCTTCAGGAGCTTCCATGAATGTAATTGAGATTGATGCGGCGTCAAATAACGGCGTAGACAATATTCGTGAAATTCGTGAAGAGGTGGCATACAGACCGGCAGAGGGCAGATATAAAGTTTATATTATTGACGAGGTGCATATGCTTTCCATAGGGGCGTTTAATGCGCTTTTAAAAACGTTGGAGGAGCCGCCGGAGTATGTTATATTTATATTAGCAACAACGGAAGTTCATAAGATTCCGATTACGATTTTGTCCAGATGCCAAAGGTATGATTTTAAGCGAATTTCTATAGAAGCAATTTCAGACAGACTGCGTGAGCTGATGGAACAGGAAAATGTTGAGGTGGAAGAAAGGGCAATCCGGTATGTGGCGAAAGCGGCGGACGGCTCTATGAGAGACGCGCTCAGCCTCTTGGATCAGTGTATCGCATTCTACCTTGGACAAAAACTGACATACGACCATGTGCTTGAAGTACTCGGGGCGGTGGATACGGATGTATTCAGCAGGCTTTTAAGGCATATCTTGAAAAGAGATGTGACGGGAGTTTTGGCTGTCGTGGAAGAGCTTGTAATGCAGGGAAAGGAGCTGGCCCAGCTAGCCAATGATTTTACATGGTATCTGAGGAATCTGCTTCTTGCGAAGACTTCGGATAATATGGAGGATGTGCTGGATGTCTCTTCGGAAAATTTAGAACAGCTAAAGGAAGAGGCTCAGATGACAGAGACGTCGGTTCTGCTGCGGTATATCCGGATTTTTTCGGAGCTGTCAAATCAAATGAAGTATGCGGTACAGAAGAGGATTTTGCTGGAAGTTGCGCTGATTAAGCTTTGCAGGCCGCAGATGGAGACGAGCGCTGATTCATTGCTTGACAGAATTCGTTCTTTGGAGGAGAGAATTGAGCAGGGGAATTTTGGTGAAGCCGTACAAGGGAATGCAGTATATATAAATGAAAACGTACCTCCGGCGCCGGAGAAAAAGGCGGTTCTTGAAAGGGCGATTCCTGAAGATATCAAGGAGGCTGTGAAGAATTTCCGCTCGATTGCGGCCGGTGCGACGGGACTTCTTAAGGGGTATCTTAAGGGGGCGAAGCTGAGCCTTGGAGGGGACGATCGTCTGCTTATTGTACTGCCGGATGAATTGGCGGCAGATTTTGTAAGCCGGGAGGAACATAAGCGGGAACTGGCGGGTTTGATTGAAGAGAAAATCGGCAAGGCGGTGACACTGGACGTGCGTTTTGTGGAAGAAGGAAGGCATTTCGAGGAGAGCTTTGTGGATATAGAAGAAGTAGTGCATATGGACATTACTATTGAAGATTAAGAATAATTAAAAAGATGAAGGAGGACTTAATCGTGGCAAAACGTGGAGGATTCCCAGGCGGAGGAATGCCTGGAAATATGGCAAATTTAATGAAGCAGGCACAGAAGATGCAGAGGCAGATGGAAGAGCAGGCGAAGGAAATGGAGACGAAGGAGTTTACGGCGGCGGCAGGCGGCGGAGCGGTAGAGGTGACTGTTTCGGGAACGCGTGAGGTGCTGAAAGTGAAACTTCAGGAGGAAGTTGTAGATCCTGACGATATTGAAATGTTAGAAGATTTAATTGTGGCGGCAACGAATGAGGCGCTGCGCAAGGTGGAACAGGAATCATCTTCGGCAATGGCGAAGCTTACAGGCGGACTTGGCGGTTTGGGCGGAGGAATGCCTGGAATGCCTTTCTAGTCCGGGAGCGATTGAAATGGATTATTACAGCAGTCAGATAAGCAAATTGATAGAAGAGCTGTCAAGGCTTCCGGGAATCGGGGCCAAGACGGCGCAGAGACTGGCTTTTCATATTATCAATATGCCGAAAGAGCAGGTGGAACATATGGCGTCCGCAATGGTGGACGCACGCAATAATGTGCGTTACTGCAGACAGTGTTACACGCTTACGGATCGGGAGCTGTGTCCGATCTGCGGAAACAAAAGCCGCGACGCCGGTACGATCATGGTGGTGGAGACAACGAGAGATTTGGCGGCATATGAAAAGACAGGCAAATATGAAGGCGTATATCATGTGCTTCATGGGGCAATATCTCCGATGCTTGGAATCGGTCCGGGAGATATTAAGCTGAAAGAATTGATGGAGAGACTTCAGGGCGATGTGGACGAAGTTATTATTGCAACGAATTCAAGTCTTGAAGGTGAAACAACAGCCATGTATATCAGCAAACTGATCAAACCGACCGGAATCAAGGTGAGCAGGATTGCAAGCGGCGTTCCGGTGGGAGGGGATTTGGAATATATTGATGAAGTGACGCTGCTTCGGGCGCTGGAAGGCAGAACGGAGCTGTGATGATAATAAAAGTTGCGCCATATATAATTTTGAGCTAAAATGAAAAGAAAAGGCAGGAGGAAAAACAATGAACAAATTACAATTGATGAAAACTGCTAATGAAGTCCGTAAAGGTGTTGTGACGGCGGTTTACAATGCGAAATCAGGACATCCGGGCGGTTCTTTATCAGCGGCGGATATTTACACATATTTATTCTTTGAAGAGATGAATGTAGATCCGGCAGAGCCTAAGAAAGCGGATCGAGACCGTTTTGTGTTATCCAAAGGGCATACGGCTCCGGGATATTATTCCGTGCTTGCAAACAGAGGATTCTTTCCGGTGGAAGATCTCACAACGCTCCGCCACACGGGTTCTTATCTTCAGGGACACCCTGATATGAAACATATTCCGGGCGTCGACATGTCAAGCGGCTCCTTGGGACAAGGCGTGTCTGCGGCGGTAGGCATGGCTGTTTCTGCGAAGATTTCGGGCGACGACTACCGTGTATATACGCTTATCGGAGACGGAGAGATTCAGGAGGGGCAGGTTTGGGAGGCTGCGATGCTTGCAGGTTTCAAGAAGCTTGATAACCTTGTGTTTATCATTGACAATAATAACCTTCAGATTGACGGACCGATTGACGAGGTAAACTCGCCATATCCGATTGACAAGAAATTTGAGGCGTTTAATTTCCATGTGATTAACATTGACGGTCATAATTTCGATGAGATTGATGCGGCATTTAAAGAAGCGAGAGCAACAAAGGGCATGCCGACGGCTATTATTGCCAAGACAGTAAAAGGAAAAAATGTTTCTTTTATGGAAAATCAGGCTGGATGGCATGGAAAAGCGCCTAATGCTGACGAGTATAAAACTGCTATGGAAGATTTGGAGAAAGTAGGTGAAGCTTTATGTCAGATGTAAAGAAAATTGCAACAAGAGACAGCTACGGTAATGCCCTGAGCGAGTTAGGCAAATTACATGAGGATGTTATTGTTTTGGATGCAGACCTTGCGGGCGCTACGAAGACGGGCGTATTTAAAAAAGCGTTTCCGGAACGTTTTATTGACTGCGGTATTGCGGAAGGGAATATGATGGGAGTAGCGGCGGGTATTGCAACAACGGGAAAGGTTCCGTTTGCGAGTTCGTTTGCCATGTTTGCGGCGGGACGTGCGTTTGAACAGGTTCGCAATTCTATCGGTTATCCAAAGAACAATGTAAAGATCGGTGCAACTCATGCCGGTATTTCGGTAGGGGAAGACGGTGCAACCCACCAGTGTAATGAAGATATCGCTCTTATGAGAACGATTCCGGGTATGGTAGTAATCAGTCCGGCAGATGATATTGAGGCAAAAGCGGCAGTATTTGCTGCATATGAGCATCAGGGACCGGTGTATCTGCGTTTTGGAAGGCTTGCAGTTCCGGTCATTAATGATAATCCTGATTATAAGTTTGAAATTGGAAAGGGCATTGTGCTGAGGGAAGGCAAGGATGTGACAATTATTGCAAACGGTCTTGAGGTTTATGAATCTCTTACGGCGGCTGAGAAGCTTGCGGAGGACGGAATTGAAGCCAAGGTTATCAATATCCATACAATTAAGCCTTTAGATGAAGAGCTGATTCTTGCGGCGGCAAAGGAAACGGGGAAAGTGGTTACGGTCGAAGAGCATTCTGTAATCGGAGGACTTGGAAGCGCAGTATGTGATGTATTGTCTGAGAAGCTTCCGACGCGTGTTCTGAAAATCGGTATTATGGATGTATTTGGCGAATCGGGTCCGGCGGCAGAGCTTATTAAGAAATATGGTTTGGATGCCGACAGCATCTACACAAAAGTAAAAGAGTTTGTATAAATGGAAATGTTAAACACAACAGAAATTGCCCGTGAAATCTGTCGGTTAAGGGATGAGTGGAAGCTTGACTTTTGGGAGAGTATCAAGGACATTGCCAAACATCCGGTTGTGCTGCGTATGAAGCTGTATCCGCATCATGGAAACAGCAGCTGTTATGACCATTGTATTCATGTAGCGTATTATAATTATCAATTGTGCCGGTTTTTGGGACTGGATGCCCGCTCGGCAGCAAGAGGCGGAATGCTTCATGATTTGTTTTTGTATGACTGGCACACCCACACGAAGAGGACGGGAGACCATTTCCATGGTTTGACCCACCCAAGGACAGCGCTTAAAAATGCAAGAAAATTTTTTGACTTAAATCATATAGAGGAAGATATTATATATCGTCACATGTGGCCGGTCACTCCGTTTCGGATTCCGCATACAATGGAGGGATTTATCACGACGTGTACTGACAAGTATTGCGGCGCATGCGAGACGAGCAGACGAAAAGGACGTAAAAAAGGACGGGGAATTTAAAAACCCCGTCCTTTTTGGGCATAAAGCGTCGAAATTTTCTGATGATAAGCTGACACTATCCGATAAATTCAGCATTTTGCATATGCTACTATGAAGAAAAATATGCAGAGAGGTGAAGGAGTATGGAAAGAAAAATTCCTAAAAACGTAAGACAAATAGGAAATGTTAGCGATTCCCTTAAGATTTATGTTGAAGATTATGTTGATACATACTTGAATCAGTTGTGCGAAAAGGATGCGGAAGACCCTGTGGGGGCATTTCTTATAGGTGAGATTGTAAAAGAAGATGAACTGGAGTATCAGTATATCTATGGTGCGGTTCAAATGAATGAATTGTCTAAAGACGGCGATGACATTACAGTGAGCGAAGAAACGTGGAAGGATGCGTGCGAAACGTGCAAAGCTTTTTTTGACAAAGGAGAAATTATCGGTTGGTTTGCAGCCATACCGGGGATTCCGTTTGCAATAAACAGCAGTTTGAAACGTGTACATCACGGACTCTTTTCAAAAACCACAGGCATATTTATTATGAAAGACCCGGTATGTAAAGAAGACATGTACTTTGCACCGAAGTTTAATGATTTAATGCAGACGAACGGACATTACATCTATTATGAAAAGAATCCTTCTATGCAAAATTATATGATATCTTCACGTAAAAAGATTGGCGTTACACCCAGTGAAGTGGTTGCGGATAGAGCTGCAAAGAGTTTTCGCAACCTAGTGCAGACAAAGATGGTGCAGCAGGAAAAGAAACAGATTAACAAATTTGCTTATAGTGCGGGAGTCCTTCTCGCACTTGTAATATTGATTATCGGCGTTACAACAATTAATAACTATGACAGAATGCGTTCGGTTCAGGAAGCAATGGAGGCTATGTCTGAGTCGGTCGCGGCGGGAAAAGATGAGGTTCAGGCGGCGGAAAATGAAATTTCTGAGGAACAGCAGGAATTGAAGGAACCGGAACAGACTGATAAGGCAGAGGGAACGGAACAGAAACAGGATCAGAAGGAGACGGATACAGAGTCAAAGGAAAAAAAGGAAGGGAAAGAGACGAAAGATCAGGAGGAGAATGAAAAGGAGAAGGACAAGAAGGCGCCGTCTGACAAAGAAGACGATGCTGCCTTAAACGGCGGCTGGTTCTATATAGTTGAAGAGGGCGACACGCTTGCCGGCATAAGTAAAAAAGCATACGGCGATTTCAAACATGTGGATGCCATCAGCAGAATTAACGGACTTGAGAATGGCAATCTCATTTATGTGGGACAAAAATTATTGTTACCATAAGATGAAAATGTGCTATAATCATAAAATACCAAGGTAAAAGAAACTAAAAGGGGATGCAGATGAAAAGAAAGAAAAGATCAGGTTTGCATATTGTGGAGCAGGACGACCCTATAGAAACAGCGATTCATGCAATTATGGAGGAGATTCAGGAGGAAAATGATCTGCTTGATGAGTTGGAGGACAAGATTCGCCGGCATCAAGCCCGTTTCGTCAGGAGTGCAATAATTGTTGTGACGGCAGTCGTTTTGGCTTTGGTCGGCGGGTATTTGTATGTTACTCATCAGACGTACAGTAGTGTGCAGACTCTTAGTACATACAGTGATAAGGCAGACAGCGGAGAGCAAAGTATACAGTTTGCAGGGGGTATTTTGAAATACAGCAGGGACGGTATATCGTTTATAAATAGAAAAGGAAAAGCGCAGTGGAATTCTTCCTATCAGATTCAAAATCCGATTGTCAGCGTGAAAGGCGATTCGGCGGCGATTGCGGATAAGGGCGGAAATGACATTTTTGTATTTCGGAAAAACGGACTGAAGGGCGAGATTCATGCAAACTTTCCGGTACAAAAGATTGCGGTGTCTTCTCAGGGAATTGTAAGTGCGGTGCTGAAAGATGAGACGACGTCACAGATTGTCTGTTATGATGCGGCGGGAAATGTGCTTGTGGAACATAAAACGACTGCGGCAAGTACAGGCTATCCGCTGGATATTGATATATCAGACAATGGTTATATGCTGCTTGTGTCCTATGTAATTATAGAGGACGGTGCGGTTGCAGGCAGAGTGGCGTATTATAATTTTGGTGAAGAGGGACAAGGGAAGGATAATAACCTCGTAATGGAAGAGACTTATAAAGATGCCGTGATTCCAACAGTATTTTTCATGAATGACGAGGTGTCCGTGATTGTGACGGACGGCGCGCTTGTATTCTATACAGGAAAAGAAACTCCGGAAAAAAGCGCTACTATTAATATGGAAAATGGTATCAAAAGTGTGTTTCATAATGATAAATTTGTAGGCGTTGTATTTGCTTCGAACAACAAAAATAATGTACGGTTATACAATGTCGATGGGAAGCAGATATTGTCGGAAACATTTGAGGGCGAGTATAATAACATAAAGATAGAAAAGAACCAAATTATTATGTTTGATGGAAAGATGTGTAATATTATTGGCAAGAACGGGGTAAATAAATTTCAAGGCGAGCTTGAGTCGGATATTATGGATATGATTCCGTTGCCTGGAATTAACAAATACTTAGTGATAAATGCAAATGGACTTGAGGAAGTAAGATTTGCAAAATAGGAGAAAATATGAACTGGCTATTAATCGGAGTTGGAGTTGTTTTTTTAATATGCATGTTAGTGGGCTACGTCAGAGGATTCATTAAAATTATAGTTTCCTTTGGGGCAACTATCGTAACGGTAATCCTTGTAACAATATTAACACCTTATGTGGCGGATGCGATTGAGTCATTTACGCCGATTGACGATATGATTCGGAAAAAGTGCGAAGCCATGCTGACGCCGGATATTAAGGACATTGATCTGAGCGGGACGCCTCTTGAAGGGGTGGATTTAGAGAGCGCAGGCATTTCGATGGAGGAAATCAAGGCTCAACTTGGAGATATGGAGATTCCGAGGCAGAAGCAGATTGAACTTTTGGAGAATGCGGACATTCCGGCGCTGTTTAGGGACGGCTTGATGGAAAATAATAACAGCGAGGCGTATAAAGCATTAAAGGTATCGGGGTTTACGGAATATGTGGGCGCATATTTATCGGATGTTATTATAAAAATGATAGCATTTCTTCTTACGTTCATCCTTGTAACAATTGTGGCAAGGGCGATTATTTTTGCGCTTGATATTGTAACCGAACTTCCGGTTATAAAAGGGCTGAATAGGTTTGCCGGTATTCTTGTGGGAGCGCTGATTGCATTGATTGTTGTGTGGATTGGATTTTTCGTAATAACACTGTTATATGATACAATGATTGGGAAAGAGTGTTTTAAGTGGATAGGAGAGAGCAAAATCCTGACATTTTTATATAATAAAAATATTATTCTTGAATTTGCAACAAAATTGAAGTGAAAAAATTGGGGGCGGTATTCAAGATGGAAAAAGCCGATGCGGCCCTGTTTTGCGTTTCGTGAAACAGGGCTGTAATGTGCGTTCATGCCGGGAAAAGCAAGGAAGCAGAAAAAAATAAAAAAATTTCAAAAAAGTAGTTGACAGAAGAAAGGCGGTGTGCTATTCTAATATAGCTGTCG
>CANAZK010000114.1 GCA_947366105.1 uncultured Lachnospiraceae bacterium
AGGGCAGCGTGAGGATAAGGCTGGCAGTACATTTTCGGACGAAGTGCAGATTGAGATAAAGGGACATGTTATGCCGTATGTGAGCAGGGGCGGTCTGAAGCTTGAAAAGGCGGTTGCTAATTTTGACGTGGATTTAAAGGATAAGGTTTGTACGGATGTGGGTTCATCCACAGGGGGATTTACGGACTGTATGCTTCAAAACGGCGCGAGGAAAGTATTTGCCATTGACGTGGGAAGAGGGCAGCTTGCATGGAAGCTTAGGCAGGATGAGCGCGTGGTATGCATGGAGAAGACAAATATACGCAATGTGACGCCGGAGGATATCGGCGAGCCGATAGATTTCTCGTCCATAGACGTTTCGTTTATTTCTCTTACGAAGGTACTTCTTCCTATCCGTAATTATCTGAAAGAGGACGGACAGATTGTGGCGCTGATTAAACCGCAGTTTGAGGCTGGAAGAGAGAAAGTAGGGAAAAAGGGTGTAGTGCGGGAAAAAAGCACGCACTATGAAGTGATAGAGACGGTGGTTTCCTATGCGATGTCCATTGGATTTAAAGCGCTTAATATTGAATTTTCACCGATTAAAGGACCGGAAGGGAATATTGAGTATTTGGTACATCTTCAGAAAACAGATGGGCCGGGAACCCTTTCGGATATGAAGGCTGATTTACATAATGTGGTAGATGCAGCGTTTGAAGCATTAGCAAAATAAGGGCGGACAGTTTTATGAACAAATTTTATGTGATTACAAATGACAGTAAGGATAATCATCATGAGATAACAATGGCAATCAAAGAGTATATAGAGAAAAAGGGAAAGAGCTGTATTCTTGCAGATGAAAGGCCGGTTCCGGAAGACATTGAAGGCGCGCTTGTGCTTGGCGGAGACGGTACGTTGATTCAGGCTGCGAGAGAGCTTCTAAGCGACAATATTCCTCTGATAGGAATTAATCTTGGTACGCTGGGATATCTTACGGAGGTTGAAGTCCAAAATGTATATTCTGCCATAGACAGTCTGATTGAAGATAAGTATATGGTGGAGGAGCGCATGCTCCTTAAAGGGACGCTCCCAAACGGAATGATGGATGTGGCGTTAAATGATATTATTGTAACGCGCTATAATTCTCTGCATTTAATTAAAATTCATGTATATGTTAACGGGGAGCTTCTGAATACATATCAGGCGGACGGTATGATTCTTTCCACGCCGACGGGTTCCACTGCATACAATTTATCTGCGGGAGGCCCTATTGTGGAGCCTACGGCGTCGCTCATTCTTATGACGCCGATATGTTCTCATGCGCTGAATGCAAGCAGTATTGTGCTTTCCGTGGAGGATGAAATCGGGATTGAAATCTGCAGCAGAAGAGAAAATGAAAAGGAAGAAGCGGTTGTTGCTTTCGACGGAACAGACATATGCACGCTGCACGAGGGAGAACGAATTATAATTAAGAAAGCGGAAGAGACAACAAAGCTGATGAAACTGAGCAGGATTAGCTTCCTGGAGACTCTTCGGAGAAAAATGAAAGGAAACTGACATATGAAGGTAGACAGACATGCAAAAATTGCAGAGCTTATCAGACAGTATGATATTGAGACTCAGGAGGAGCTTGCAGATTATTTGAACGCCGCCGGATTTCAGGTGACGCAGGCTACCGTTTCCAGAGATATCAGAGATTTGAAGCTGACAAAGGTTCCTACAAACAGCGGAAGGCAGAAATATATAGTGCTTCAGACCCCGGAGGAGGATCTGAGCGAAAAATACAGAAGGGTGCTTCAGGACGGTTTTATTTCGATGGATATGGCACAGAACATTCTTGTAATTAAGACGGTTCCCGGAATGGCAATGGCAGTTGCCGCCTCCTTGGATGCCATGAAATGGCATGAGGTTGTGGGATGTATCGCGGGAGACGATACGATTATGTGCGCCGTCAGAAGTGTGGAAGAAACAACGGAAGTGATGGAGAACATCAGCAGGATTGTGTTTAAATAATATAGGAGAACATCATGTTACAGAATTTACATGTGAAGAATCTTGCCTTGATAGATGAGGCAGAGGTGGATTTTAAAGAGGGACTGAATATACTGACAGGAGAGACCGGAGCCGGGAAGTCTATTATTCTTGGCTCTGTTAATCTTGCCCTGGGTGGAAAATACAGCGCCGATATGTTAAGAAAAGGCGCTTCCTTCGGACTTGTGGAGCTTACGTTTTCAGTGGATAAAGAAAGCAGGGTCAGGGCTTTGGAGGAACTGGATATTTTCCCGGAGGACGGACATATTATATTGAGCCGTAAGCTTATGGAAGGACGAAGCGTAAGCCGCATTAACGGAGAAACCGTTTCCATGAATAAATTGAAGGCTGCGGCGGAGATTCTTATTGATATTCATGGTCAGCACGAACATCAGTCGCTGCTTTATAAGAAGAACCATCTGACAATTCTTGACGCATTTGCAAAGGAGACGGTTGAAAAGCTAAAAGATAATGTAAAATGTGCTTATGCAAAGTATAAAAGGCATAAGGAGGAGCTTGACCGAGAAGCGCTTGACGAGGCGGAACGGGCCAAGGAAATGGACTTTTTGGAGTTTGAAATATCACAGATACGAAAGGCGGAAATAAAGCCGGGAGAGGACGAGCTTCTGGAGGAGCAGTATAAGCGCATTGTAAACAGCAAAAAGATTGCTGAAAATGTGGAGGAAGCTTACGGATATACCGGCTATAACGGAAACGGCAGCGTGGGAGACGCGTTGAGCCGTGCTGTCCGCTGCATGCAGGATGCCGCGCATTACGACGGTGGGGCGGCTTCACTTTACGGACAGATTTTGGAAATAGATAACCTTCTTAATGATTTTAACAGGGAAATCTCAGAGTATCAGCGTTCTTTGGAGTTTTCGGAGGAAGAATTTTATGAAATCGAGACGAGATTAAATGAACTGAACCGGCTGAAAGAAAAATACGGAAATTCTTTGGAAGATGTAATTTCATACTGTGAAGAAAAGGAAAAGCGTTTGGAGCAGCTGAAGGATTATGACATTTATTTGGAAAAGCTTCAGGCGGATTACAATGATGCCCTTGCACAGCTTGAAAAGGCTTCGTCCCGGTTATCTGCAAAAAGAAAGGAGCAGGCAAAGCTTCTTTCACGGGCTATTACGGAAGGCCTTCTTGATTTGAATTTTTTAGACGTGCAGTTTAAGATATCTTTTGAGGAGCTTTCGGAATTTACGCCAAACGGAAAGGACGGAGTGGAATTTCTTATTTCCATGAATCCGGGCGAACCTGTAAAGCCTCTTTGGGAAATTGCTTCCGGCGGTGAGTTGTCTCGAATTATGCTTGCAATCAAGACAGTATTGGCAGATAAGGATGAAATAGAGACATTGATTTTTGATGAGATTGATGTGGGAATCAGCGGAAGAACCGCCCAGAAGGTTTCGGAAAAGATGCGCGTTATCGGGAAAAAACGTCAGGTAATATGCATTACGCATCTAGCGCAGATTGCTGCGATGGCAGATACGCATTTTGCGATTGAAAAAAGCGCGGCGGGGGGTAAAACCAAAACAAGGATTTGGGAATTGGATGAGAAGGAGTCCATTCAAGAGCTGGCAAGGATTCTCGGGGGCGCGGAAATTACCGACACAGTGATTCAAAGCGCTGTGGAAATGAAAAAACTGGCAAAAACTGTAAAATAATATAGGTGTAAAAAACAGAAAAACTCACATACTAAAAATAGATTGCAGACGGGCAGTCTATTTTTTAGTTATGGAGGGTGAGCTTGTGAGAAGGTATTGGTATCGGAGATTTCTAATTATTATACTTATATTTACAATTACTGTGGGAAGCGGGCTCCTGATCAGGGAGAACCGCATGGAAAAGGAAGTAAGCGTGGAATCCATTTCGGATGATCTTTTAATTCCGGGAGGGATGCCGATCGGAATCTATATGGAAACAGACGGCGTGATGGTACTTGGAACCGAAAAGATGAAGTCGGTAGATGGTTCGAGCTATGAGCCGGCAAGCCGACTGGTAAAACCGGGGGACTATATTATTGAGATTGACGGAGTGAAGGTTCAGAACAAAAAGGAGCTTCTTTCAGAGGTGGCTAAGATAGATTCTGATGAAGTAATACTGCGATTAAGACGGGATGAGGAAAACATCAGCGTTAAAATAAAACCGGTAAAATGCAAGGGGGACGAATATAAGTTGGGCATATGGGTCCGAGATAACACCCAGGGACTCGGAACCGTAACATTTCTTACGAAGAACAGCGAATACGGGGCGCTTGGACATGGAATCCATGATGTAGACACAGGAGAGCTTCTTGATATGGCTGACGGCCGCCTTTATGCGACAAGCATTCGGGACATTAAAAAAGGAACGGACGGAAATCCCGGCGGTATGGAAGGTATCATTGTATATAACGGTTATAATGTACTTTGAACCATCGAGAAAAACACGGAGGCGGGGATTTACGGATGACTGGATGAGATAGATGAGATATTTATGAATCAGACGCCGGTGGAGATTGCATCAAAAGAAGAGATTAAAAAAGGAGACGCATTTATCCGCTGTGCCATTGACGGTGAGGTAAAGGAGTATGATATTCGTATTACAAAAATCGACCCAAGTGAAAAAGAGGTGAATAAAGGGATTGAAATTGAGGTGACAGACCCTGAGCTTCTTGAAAAAACCGGCGGTATCGTGCAGGGTATGAGCGGAAGTCCTATTATACAAAATAATAAAATAGTCGGGGCGGTTACCCATGTATTTGTCCAGGACGCATCAAAGGGTTATGGAATTTTTATAGAGAACATGTTGGAAAATGTAGAATAGTGAAAAATATGTCGAAAACAACCGACAATATTTTCTTGAATCTGGGAAATGCAGTAGTTATAATGGGCGCGTAGTAGTTTTATGGAAAATATTAGGAGGTTTTGATTAATGGGGAAGTTAAATGTAGCAATTGCGGATGATAATGAGAGGATTGTAGAACTTTTAGATGAAATCATAAGCAGCGACAGTGATTTGACAGTAGTTGGCAAGGCGAATAATGGGGAGGATATGTATCGCATTATCAAAAATAAGGAACCGGATGTGGTGCTTCTTGATCTGATTATGCCGAAAATGGACGGTATCAGCGTGATGGAGCAGGTGAGTGCAGATACGGAGATTAAAAAACGTCCTGATTTTATTGTGGTCACGGCTGTCGGACAAGAACGGATTACGGAAGATGCTTTTCGCAAAGGTGCGAATTACTATATTATGAAACCGTTTAATAACGAAATGATTTTGAATCGGATTAAAAGTACAAACCAAACGATACGGCAGGAAATCAAAGCAATTGACGCAATGAAACAGCCCCAGGCAATGAAAGAGGAGAGGCTTGAAAACTGTGTGACAAATATGCTTCATGAAATTGGGATTCCGGCGCACATAAAAGGTTATCATTATCTTCGGGACTCTATTATCATGGCAGTGGACGATATGGACGTATTGAATGCCATTACCAAGGTGCTGTACCCTACGGTTGCAAAGAAGCATCAGACTACGGCAAGCAGAGTGGAACGTGCCATACGGCATGCCATAGAGGTGGCATGGAGCCGCGGAAAACTTGACACACTGGATGAGCTTTTTGGATATACGGTAAGCAACGGCAAAGGGAAACCGACCAATTCGGAATTTATTGCGCTTATCGCAGATACAATTCAATTGAAATACAAACACAGATAGTTCTTTTCATCTGGAGAAAAGTACGTTATAATATAATCATTATGCGAAGGGTGGAGGAACATATATGAAAAAAATACTATTTGCAACTTCGGAAGCGGTTCCGTTTATCAAAACAGGCGGATTAGCTGACGTAGCCGGAACTTTGCCAAAATATTTTGACAAGAAAAAATACGATGTGAGAGTCATGCTGCCAAAATACATGTGTATGAAGCAGGAATGGAAGGATAAATTAAAATATAAAACCCATTTTTATTTGGAACTTGCATGGAGATCTCAGTATGCAGGCGTACTTGAGATGGAATTGGACGGCGTGACATTCTATTTTATTGATAATGAATACTATTTTGGCGGAGGCGCGCCTTACGGAAATATTCATGAAGATATAGAAAAATTTGCTTTTTTCTCAAGAGCTGTGCTGAGCGCGCTGCCTCTCATTGATTTCAGACCGGACATTATTCACTGTCATGACTGGCAGACCGGGCTGATTCCGATTTATCTTGACAATTTCCGTTACGGCGGAGAGTTTTACCGCGGCATTAAGACAATTATGACAATACATAATCTGAAGTTCCAGGGAGTGTGGGATAAGAAAACGGTTCAGGACATTACAGGGCTTCCTGATTACTATTTTGCGCCGGATAAGATGGAGGCTTATAAAGACGCCAATTATTTAAAGGGCGGCATCGTATATGCAGATAAAGTCACAACGGTAAGCAATACTTATGCGGAGGAGATTAAAACAACGTTTTACGGCGAGCATTTAGACGGGCTTATGAATGCAAGGTCAAATTGTCTGTCCGGTATTGTAAACGGCATTGACTACGAGGAATACAATCCTCAGACAGACAAGATGATTGCCAAGACTTATTCGGCGGACACATTCCGGAAGTTCAAAAAGAAAAATAAGACGGCGCTTCAGGAGGAACTGGGACTTGAGGTGGATGAGAGGAAGATGCTGATAGGCATCGTTTCAAGGCTGACAGATCAGAAGGGGTTTGACCTGATTGCGTATGTGATGGACGAGATGTGTCAGGACGATATCCAGTTGGTAGTGCTTGGAACCGGTGAAGAGAGATATGAAAATATGTTCCGCCATTTTGCATGGAAATATCAAGGCAAGGTGTCTGCCAATATTTACTATTCGGAAGAGATGTCCCATAAGATTTATGCGGCGTGCGACGCATTTTTGATGCCGTCTCTGTTTGAGCCGTGCGGATTGAGCCAGCTTATGAGCCTGCGTTACGGTACGGTTCCGATTGTGCGGGAGACGGGCGGATTAAAGGATACGGTAGAGGCGTACAATGAATTTGAGAAGACGGGAACCGGATTCAGTTTTTCCAATTATAATGCCCATGAGATGCTTGGAATTGTCCGTTATGCGGAACGCATTTATTATGATAAGAAACGGGACTGGAATAAGATTGCGGAGCGGGGAATGAAGAAAGACTTTTCATGGAAGAATTCTGCAAAGCAGTATGAGGCGCTTTACGAGGAAATGTAATATACAGAATAGATATAGGTAAGAAGACATGAAAATTATTGACAGATTAAGAGAAGACAGAATTAATATTTCATTCGAGGTTTTTCCGCCGAAGACGGACGCAGGTTTTGAAAGTGTGCTAAAGGCGGTAGACGAGATCGGAGCACTGAATCCGGCATTTATCAGTGTTACATATGGAGCGGGCGGAGGCACCAGCAGGAATACGGTGAGCATTGCCTCGCATATCCGACATGATTTAGGAGTAGAAAGCCTTGCCCACCTGACTTGTGCATCTTCTACAAAGGAAGTAGTGGGGCAGGTAATAGAGGAGTTAAAGAGAGAAGGAATAGAAAATGTGCTGGCGCTTCGGGGAGATATTCCGCATGACGCTGCGTTTCCGATTTCGAACCGGTATCAATATGCCTGTGAACTAATTGAGGACATCAAATTGCGGGGGGATTTCTGCATCGGAGCTGCGTGCTATCCTGAAGGTCATGTAGAAAATGAACATAAAAAAGATGATATCAGGTATCTGAAGGAGAAGGTTGACTGCGGCGTTGATTTCCTTACAACGCAGATGTTTTTCGATAATTCCATTTTTTATAATTTTCTTTACCGGATTAGGGAGGCGGGGATTATGGTTCCGGTTCTTCCGGGGATCATGCCTGTAACCAACGGAAAGCAGATTAAGAGAATCTGTGAATTGTCAGGAACGGCTCTCCCGCAGAGATTCCGGGCGATCGTGGATCGTTTTGGCGATAATCCGAAAGCTATGCAGCGGGCCGGGGCCGTTTATGCTTCAGACCAGATTATTGATTTGCTGGCGAACGGCATTGAGAATATACATGTGTATTCAATGAATAAGCCGGAAACGGCCCGTGCAATTATGTCGAATTTAAGCGAGGTTATATGATATTAGAAAAACTTGGAAAAAGGCTGCTGTTTTTTGACGGCGGCATGGGAACACTTTTACAGGAGGAAGGATTAAAACCCGGTGAACTTCCTGAAACATGGAATACGAAGAAAAAAGAAATCATAATTGATATACATAAGAGGTATTTTGAAGCCGGAAGCGATATTGTACTTGCGAATACATTTGGAGCCAATGCGTTGAAATTCCACGACAGTACATGCAGTCTTAAAGAGACTGTATTTGCAGCGGTAGCCAATGTCAGAGCGGCTGCAGAACAAGGCATTATGGGCGGAAGGGCATATTATGCGGCTCTTGATGTTGGTCCCACAGGCAGACTCTTAAAGCCTATGGGAGATCTTTCGTTTGAGGAGGCTTATGAAGCCTTTGCAGAAGTCGTTCGTTATGGCGTGGAGGCAGGCGTGGATCTGATTCACATTGAAACCATGAGCGATACTTATGAGGTGAAGGCTGCGGTACTTGCCGCCAAGGAAAATTCCAATCTGCCGGTCTTTGCCACAATGGTATTTGATGAAAAAGGAAAGCTTCTGACAGGCGGCGATATTCCTTCTGCGGCGGCTCTTTTGGAGGGACTAAGGGTAGACGCGCTTGGAATGAACTGCGGTTTGGGACCGAGGCAGATGCTTCCGATTATAAGGGAACTCCGGGAATATACATCGCTGCCGATTATCGTGAAACCGAATGCCGGTCTTCCGAAGCAGAGAGAAGGCGAGACATATTATGATGTGCTTCCGGATGAGTTTGCAGAGATCATGGAGGAAATTGCGGCTCTTGGCGCATGCGTCATCGGCGGATGCTGCGGAACTACGCCGGAGCATATAAAGGCAATGGTAAACCGATGCCGGGGCAGACAGGTTCTTTTGCCGAAGGATAAGAGCAGAACCCTTGTCAGTTCTTATGGGCAGGTGGTGGAGCTGGGAGAAAAGCCGGTTATTATCGGGGAGAGGATCAATCCTACCGGAAAGAGCAGATTCAAACAGGCTCTTAAAGAACATGATATAGACTATATTTTAAAAGAGGCAGTCATGCAGCAGGATAAAGGAGCGCATATTCTTGATGTGAATGTGGGACTGCCGGATATTGATGAAGCCGCCATGATGAAAGAGGCTGTACAGGAGCTTCAGAGTGTTACAAGTTTGCCGCTTCAGATTGATACGGCGGATGCGGAGGCGCTTGCCGGCGCTATGCGTATATATAACGGGAAACCGATGGTGAATTCCGTGACCGGCAAGCAGGAGTCCATGGATAAGGTATTTCCGCTGATTAAAAAGTACGGCGGCGTTGTGGTAGGACTTACTTTGGACGAGAAAGGCATTCCGGATACGGCAGAGGAAAGAGTGCGTATTGCAGAGAAAATTTTAAAGGAAGCTCACAAATATGGC
>CANAZK010000115.1 GCA_947366105.1 uncultured Lachnospiraceae bacterium
ATTAAGATTAAGGCAAAGGTATCATATTTTGATTTTCCAATATGTCAAATGGGAATTCTGATAAGACCTAATTTATAACATTTAATAACTGTTATATCTTATCTTCAAAAAGTCCGCAAACCCTTGAAAATACTAAATTTATAGCAAGTGAGTTTGCCCTTATGCTTTCCCTTGTATTATATCCTTTTCCCTCATGTTACGAACCCTCATAAGGGCAAAAATAAGGGAAACAAAAACCTGTAACAAATTATAACATGAAATGAACAGGGCAGGAAGAATTGATTGGAATGCTTTCACAAATTTCTTCAAAACACAGACAAGAAAGGGCTGATAAGATATGATATTTATTTACGCAACATATAATATGCTTCATAACTGTATTGATGTAACAACTTTTGACGGATACGTTTTACGAATAGACTGCGGAAAAGCGGAAGAAGGATTGAAAACAACACCATGCTCTGAATGCGTCTTAAATGCTTTAGCAATAGATAATCCCCTTGAATATGCAACGCTGTATCTTGAGGGTGGTATGCAGACGTGGATAGATGCGGAAGATTCATTAGAATTGTGATGACATATCTTTCTTTATACAGAGGACTGGTCAAAATATAAACCAGTTCTCTCTTTATTTGTAAAAAAGAATGTTTTAATTTTATCAGTCCAAATAACAGAGAATGGCAGGGTGGAACGGCGATGGCGGTGAGGTCTAAAAAAAAGCTAGGGCGGAAAATTACTATTCTCAATCCAGTTGCCCCAGAAAGGTTGTAGTTGTAGTATACCTGTGATACCGAATAAAAACAGCTCCACGGTCTTGCTTTCATAAGCTCATGGAGCTGTTATATTTCAGTCAAATTGGATATGTAGTCCTGCAATTTATTTTGCAAAAATGACCTCCTCATTCATAATGTGAAGAGCCTCTTGCTCCAGCTTGTAGGCCTCATATCTCTTGGCGTTAGATTCAAGTGCAAGGGCGTTGATTTGTTGTTGCACATCTTTATTACGCAACAATGGGATAGGAATTTGCCGAACATGATCGTCATCAATCTCATCAACCACAGAGCCGTATGTATAACGAGTAATTAGTGTGCGTCCATAATCTGAAGCAAGAAAAATGTAAAGGTATCCAGCGATGTCCTTATTTGCAGGAACAGCACGAATGATATGGTCAGAAGGAATCCAATGTTCCCAGTGTTTTGGTACAAATGCTATTTTACCTATAGTGCCGCTGCGAGTTATCAAGGTCGTATTTTCACGCACTTCGAGTTTGCTAAGAATCTTATCATGTTTTGTGTTGGAGAGGTATTTCTTTCCCGAAGGGTCAAGTTCACCTAGCTGCTTTCCTCCAATAAGGACTCTGCCATACCCTTCTTCCACATAGACACGAGAGAACCGACCTGGTAAAATAACTGCCTCGCTTATGCGACTGTCACCTACTGTTGTTACTTCTGCGGCGTTTTCTTTAAGGTGGGCTATAATCGCATCTACCACCGGAACGTGGTAGGAAGCATCAAGGCGTAAATTCATATTGCTTAGCTTTACATCGTATGTGCTCACAGAGGCGGCTTTCTTTTGCAAGTCATGTATAGCTGGCAAATGAAGTTCGGCTGTCATAAGATTTGTAGCATTATCAATCATTTCATTGGACTCATCCCGCAAAGCATAGGATTGTGCAATCAAATTATGGATATGCTGCCGCACCCCCACAGGAGCATTGGGAACCGGAACTTCTGCTAAATGATCCGGTTCAACATGGGTAATTACTGAACCATAGCCATTTGTCTGCAAGATTAAACTGCCCACTTTTGATTTGAGATAGGTATAAACATACCCCAAGTCATATTCTTTTTTGAAGGTAACACGAATTACATCATCAGAAAAAACACAACCGGCCAAGGTTTTTGACACATATGAGATATTGCCTATTGTACCGCTGCGCGTCAGCAATAATGTATTTTCCTTTAGGCGTAATTCGTCCATGTCGCAATCTGCCAACCGAGATATATGTTTTTCTGGAACAGGATAGAGATCGGTCATCTGCGAGGGAAGATAAAATCCCTCTCCATATGGCTTATCGCACCATATCCGCTTGAGTCGGCTTCGTTGCATCCAGCCAGGATAATAGGCTGTTTCAATCAAGCCACTATCACCATAGAGGATAACCGTTCCATATTTCCCCCTGTAAACGCTTTCCCTCGCTTGTTTTGCATCCACATCAAATACACTGGCCTCCAGCCGTTTCCCACGGGAAACCATATCAGAGAGGGAAACCGAGCACCACTTTATAGGGCTTTCCGAAATATGAACTTCTAGTTCAGGTTCGGTATTCATTTTTCGAGCTAAATTACCTGCTACCATGCGATACCCTCCCTTCGCTTCCAGCCATCAAAGATCGCCGGTACATCAGTAGTCTGATCATCAGGGACTTTGCTCTTGCGTTCATGGGAAACGGTACGGTCACCCTCCCCAGTCTCGCCGAGAACCATGATGGTATCCGTATCTGGGGCAAGGATTTCGTTACCCTCCACATCACGCTTGAATAGGGGATTCCCTCTCTTATCATGCCCTACTCTTTCGACCATTGCCATGAAGATATTATAGTCGGCCATTTGACCAGTAGTCGCTTCTCTGGCCTTCTGTTCCACAGTTTTCTTTTGCAAAAACAGCACTGATGTCTGCGTACCATTACGGGGCTGAAAAGTATCTACATGAAGATCAATACTAGCAATAATTCTATGATTTTGAATCAGCCATTCGCGAATGTATCCAAGCCCAGGTGAACCTAGTATGGAGTCCGGCAAAACAATTCCCATGCGCCCACCTGAAACGAGAAATTGTGTGCATCTCTCAATAAACAGAATTTCAGGCGGAACAGATGATTGTAAGCGTTCTGTCATCTTCCAAGTACCAGTTTTCTTTTCATTTTCCCAAATGTGGGCAAGCTCAAACTGTTCAAGGATATTTTTATCTTTGATAGGAATTTTGCTGCCGAATGGGGGATTTGTTACAATTACATCAAAGAACGCAATACTTTCATAGTTTCGAATCTCTGACTTCTTGATATGTAGCGCCTCCGCGAGCCGTGTTTTGAACTCATCCGTCCATTCGTGTGGCGGCAGAAGGGAATTTGTTTGCAGAATATTTCCACTGCCATCATTGTTCATGACCATGTTCATCTTGGTTGCCTTGACTAAATCAGGATTAATATCAAAACCAAAGAAACTGGTCGAAGCCATCTCGGAAATCCGATCTTGAAATACTTTTACGGTGTCACCGTCCCAATCTTTTTTAGGAATTCCCATGCTGGCAGAAAACTCCGCTTCAAGCTGGGCAATAACGTGTGTCATTGCCTGTACAAGGAAACCGCCAGTACCGCAGGAGCTATCTAGAACCTTCTCATCAATATGCGGATTTATCATCTCCACGACCATCTTCATAACATTTCGGGGCGTAAAAAACTCACCCCTATCGCCACGGAGATTTGCTCCTACAATTTCTTCATAGGCTTTTCCCTTGATGTCAATATTCGTGCTAAGTAGGCTATAACGCTGCAATTCGCTGACGATATATGCCAAACTGCGTGGTGTCAGCTTAATTTCATCATTTGCATCAAAAATCTTCCCATGACGCTTCTTTACACGCTGAAAGATTTGGGAAATCCGTTTCTGAACTGTCAACTGCCCGTCAGGGTTTGAACGTTCTTCAGACGTTGTGAAAAATTCCAGAGGCTTTGGTATATTTCGCTCGTCCTCAATCTTGCAAAAAATGACTTTTAGCAACTCAAAAAATGCAGGTTGTTTCTGCATACCATCATTCACATAAATGTGATTATGACAGGTTTTGAACACAAACAGCAGATTATCATCAGAGGCATTACGCAGATTTTTCCGGCTGGGTCTGTTTACTTCATCCAAATTGCCATCCGCAGAAGGAATATCGTTGTATTCCATAAAGCAAATATTCCCAGTCTCATCTGTATATTTACGAAAGACAAACTTTTGAGTGCTATTTGTCCACATCCCCCATTCGCAGTTCGGGCACACAGACATATAGGACTGCAACTGTGCTATCCCATCCTTGGCATTTCTGGCATCAACGGTTTCCTTTTTGCACTCAATAATAATCTTAATTGTGCCCTGTGTTTGCTCAGGAGCATCTTTGTCCCAGATTACAATGTCTGCCCGAGGTTTTCTTGAGCCGACCTGAAGAGTGAACTCAATTTTAATCTGTGACGTGAGATATTTATGTTCGTTCACAAGACGTTTTTCTATTGTTTGACGAACGTACTCTTCGGGAGTGTCGTTTCTAAACTTGCTATCAATATAGTCGCAGATTTTCCCATCTGGAATGACGATCACTTTTGTATCAGCCATTATTATTTCCTCCGTTCGTTTGGGACGGGTGGACATAGCGAATTATATCTGTCAAATCACAGTGAAGCGCATAGCAAATACGAGCTAAAACATCGAGGTCTGGTCTCTTAATATCGTTTTTGCAATATGCATTCAGCTGTGTCCGTTGTAAATTTGCTTCTTCGGCTAATTTGTTTTTGCTGATCTGCCTTTCTTGCAAGTATTCAGCTAAAACAATATCAAAATGTCCATAATCAAGAAGTTCACTCATTGTATATGCCCCCTTTTTTCAATTATAGCAGAAGCATTTGATATGTACAGCTGTAATTATATGCAGGGGCAACCAATGAAGAATATAAAAAGTGCAGCACCGGCAATAAAAAGTATGTCGCTAACACTTTCTAAATTAGTCCAAAGACGAATAATCCGTCGCATTTTTCAAATACTCCTCCCGTCACAATTGATGATAAGATCCGCATAGCCAAGCAGGTCATTGTAAATCAGTAATCTAGTTCTGACCGCTGGCACATATTCTTGGCAGCTTCATCCTCCACAGTGGTGCAGTCGATAGAGATTATGCTGTCATCAGCATACTTCAACTCTACGCAGACAGTATACATATTGAACTCACAAGAAGGTAATTGCGTCATATTGGAACCCCCTCTTAAATCATTCCAGAGATTTTTTAACTGTATGCGCTAAGGGCTACCAATTGATGATGTTAAGTTGAGATTAGTTCCTTATCATGTACCTTTCCAAACTTTCTGCATAGTTTTATCTATAAGTGTGTTAAAGCTGTTTTATTGTCCGTTTTCTGCTCAAATGGTTCATTTTCTGCAAAGGATATTGATAATCTTTGCAGTATTGTTTATATTGTCACCATTGATAGAAATATTACTGGCAGATACACATATGAATAAGGGTATGCACTGATTTATGCAGTTAAATCAATCTTTTGACATTTCAATCCACACTATTTTAGTTGATTTTCTTTATTCTGTAAGGGAAAGTGTTATACCATAACCAATGTAGTACAATGAATACGAAAGGAGCAGGATATGGAAACATATATTAAAGACTTAAAACTTTCTGAGGGAGCCAAAACAGCTTTGTCATGGACTTTACAAATCACCAAAGTTTCAGAACTTGAAGGACTCAATTATCTGACATTTGCAAATAAATGTCCCAAAGGTTGTAATGCAACTGCCATTGCTAATGAGCTGAACGCATTAGGATACCTGTACCCACCGGAAAATGAAATATCAGTTAATGATATCCCCATGTCAAAACGGCTGCAAAATGTCCTTGTATACAATAACATACTATACCTCTCACAGTTATCAATACATCCCAGAGAGGAAATATTGAAGTTCCGCAATTTGGGCGAAGGCACAATGCCGGAACTTGACAGCATATGCCAGAAGTATGGCATTCAGATACGTTCTCTTGCTTCTATCAGGGAAGCATTTGACAGTTGCCATTTTCCTACGATGCTACATAACCTATTCTTTCAGGGCAAAATATTCTGTATGAACGACTTTAAACACAAGACAGCCCATGATTTATATGTCATTTGCCAGTGTGATTATGCCCTGACTATGAAAACATACTACACACTAAAGAAAAATGGAGTTATGTTTAAAGATTGGGAGGACAAATATCTATTTGAGGTTCTTCCGAAGAAAAAAACTTCCTTGATATGGCAGGAATACGAAATTTCTACAGTGTCGCAATTTTCTGATTATAACGAGGAACAACTGAAAGAAATGACGTCTTTATCTCCTAAACTTCTGGACGCCATAGGACATTGCTGACAGATACCCAGCAAAAAGGCAAGTAAGCTGATGAATTGCTCTACTTGCCTTTTTATTTTTCACTATCTGGTAACAATCCAATAAAAAATTCCGAAAAATCTACGCCATAAATTTGCTTCAAGGCGAGAAAGTCGCTAATCCGTATATTCCGAGTGCCAGTTTCGATTTTGGAATAAGTGCTGCGTGACATATTGCTGCCCATGAGATGTAATTTCGCCACTAATTCTGATTGCGAGTAACCGAATCTTTCTCTTAGAATTTTTAAATTTTCTCCTATACTTATATCTTGTAGAAACCATTGCATAACAGTACCCCTTTTCCTGCGATTAACCAAAACCCTTATATTGATTGTAGCAAGCTAAAATGATTTATCTGGGACTGTAGGGGCGCAACCATAAAAAATTTGGGGATTATGAAAAAGAACAGACAAGAAATGGAATGACAGCCTTATAGAAATCAGGGCAAGTAAGTTTAAAACTACTTATTTGCCCACTCAAATTTTAAAGATGTGTGTTCTCCTCTGGCAGCAATCCAGCAAAAAATTCTGAAAAGTCCACACCATAAATTTGTTTCAAGGCAAGAAAATCACTAATTCGTATATTCCGAGTGCCGGTTTCAATTTTAGAATAAGTGCTGCGTGACATATTGCTTCCCATAAGGTGTAATTTGATTACCAATCTGTATTGTGAATATCCATGCTGTTCGCGCAGACTCCGTAAATTCTTACCGATATTTACATCTTGTATAAACCATTGCATAATATCCTCTTTCCCTGCGACTAATTAGTCACATTTTTATCTTGATTGTAGCAAAATGAAATGCTATAATTGGGACTGTAGAGGCGCAACTGGATTTTTTTCTTTAAATGTTAAATCTGTGGTACAAAAGGGAGGCTGATTGAATGGATTAGAGTAAATGGAAAAGCATCAGGGATCAGAAATGGTTCTTTCTGATGTTTGGGTAATTCCACTATTTCCGTTTTGATTTACTAAGCCAATTTGCTAGATTGTAGTAAATCCTGAAAATATGTGAATACCCGAAATTCAGAAAGAACCTCAGAAATACGGAAACAATTCTGGAAAAATGGCTTTTACCAACTGATTGTGGTGTTACCATAGACGAATGACAATATTATTTTGAATACAGATGAATCACCAATTTATCAAAAAAATGATATATGAATGAAGAATTACCATAAAGTCATTGATAAATTGTTAAATAATACAACAGAAAATCAGTAAAAAATGATAAATAATACATAAAGGAGAGGTATACCATGAAAATAAATTATTTGAAAGACAGAATTTTTGATTTCTTGAATGACAACAGTGAAGAATTGGGCATTTCCGATATTGAAACCCATGAAAAAGAAAACACCTTTGGTATTTCAATGGCAGATGGGAGTGTTTTTGAAATAAAGTGCAGGCGCATTTTGGAAAGGGAAGATGAATGAGCAAAAGAAAGCTGACTGTATATGCTGGGAGCGGAAAAGATTACTCTTACGTTTCACAGATTATCCTGCAAGGAAAGTGGCTGGAATCTCTAGGCTTTTCTATCGGCGATAAAGTAATCGTTGACTGCCAACCGGATAGAATCGTCATAGAAAAAGAGAACCCGCTGCTGGAAGAAAAAAACTAAGTGATTACCGCACATTATAACGGAACATACAAGCAGTAAGTCTGAAAAGATTTGCTGCTTTTGTGCTTTTCATCTTTCAGTCTATTCGTGCTCGCGTAGTATTACAGATATGCAGAAAACAGATTAGCTATATCCAAAATAAAAGATTTTAAATAATGATATGCACAAAAGGACATTTTCACAGAATGAAAGTGTCCTTTTGCATAATATAAGATTTTAAATTTTTATCTGCTGCGTTATAACTACCCAGTTTAATATATCTGATTCCGGCTCATTTTTACACCCATAAGCTGTACCTGCTTTTCGACAGCCTCCACATTCTGCGCTAGCTGCTCTATTGTGCCAGTACGGTTTTCGGGCTTGATTTCCGGCTGTATCAGTTCCTTTGGGTATTCCTGCCTTGTATGGATATCCATATAAGATTTCAACCGGTAGTAATAGCCTTCATTCCTGTTATCTTCAAACACAGGGGAAACTTCGCCTTTTGAGGTCTGCCACCGCATAAGGCGTGGGAACCAGCATAACCCGTCTTTTATGATCTCCTTAAATGAATTTAGCAGTTCCCCAAGTGCGGTAAACAACCCCCGAAATCTGTTTCCTGCCTCTATATCCTCCCCACGTTCCACATGGTTCGCAAATTCCTCAATCAATGGCGCAAAGGGAAGATACGCCTGTATAAACTGCTTTATCTTTTGAAGTGCTTTCAGAAAGATATTGGAACTTTCAATCTCCCCGTCCAATTCGTCCAATACCCTCTGCGTAGTGGACTTTTTATGGTTCAGAACGAGAATGTCAGCCTCCAGTCCTATTTTATCCGTTGATAGTTTTTCAATCTTTTCTTCCTCTTTTGCAACTTTGTATTCCGCAACCGTCAGGTCATGGTTTTTTCCCTTTTTCTTTTCCTTTACTTCCTGTTGGAAGATAGCTTTCATATAGTGGTTGGCGTCTACCCGCATTTTATCCTGCAAAACTTCCGACAGGACTTGGGGCGTGAATACGGACCGCTTTGACACTTTTGTTGACAAACCACGCTTAAATCCTCTTCCCACCGGAACACCTACAACGTGCATATGCGGGCTTGCCTCATCAAAATGGACTACTGCATTTGCAATCTTAAAATCCGGCAGATACTCCTGCAATTTCAAAAGGAGCTGCTTATACACCTGTTTCATAAATATTTTGTCACCACTGTTCTGTTCCCAGAATTTTTTATCCCCGCATTGTATAATGACTTCCACCGCCATGTCCTGTTCCGTTTCAGATACATGTTCAAAATAATCGCCAATCCGTCTTTCCGGTCTTGTCTGTTTTGCATTGTATTCATGCAGGGCGGTGTCAAATTCTCTGCGGTATACATTTTTCACGTCCTGCATGAGATTGGTTGTCCCATAAAGAAGTGTGATGTTATCCCTGCTGTAATCCTGCGAGTGGTATTTCCTCAGATTGTGTTTTGCTACTCCTGCGAGTTTTGTCTTGCTGTTGATTGCGCTTTTCTTGTTGCTGATGTGGTTGCTGAAAGAAATCTCTCCCATGTTTCCTCCCTGATTTCATGTTGGAGCAGTGCGGTTATCATCTTGGCTCCGCCATAGATGATAACCCCCTAGCAGTATTGTCAAAG
>CANAZK010000116.1 GCA_947366105.1 uncultured Lachnospiraceae bacterium
TCAAATCCATCATCTATATGAACTGCCAGCATTCTTAGTCCGTATTTATATCCTACATATGCAAGATATGAAGAATCCAAACCGCCGGAAAGCCCTATCATACAATCATACTTTTCATTTTTTCGTTCTTCTTTAACAGTTCTTACTATCTTCTCTAAAATCTTTTGTCCCTTCTTATTTGGAAAATAGCATTGTTTGTTAGCCTCTTCGGCTGCTTTACAATAATTGCAGATTCCATCCGAATCAAATATAATAGTTGGATCCCCAATATTATCCATCACACATCTTTTACATATCTTTTTTTCCATGCTTGTCTCCCTGTCATCTCACTAAATCTCACTATAAACCTTCAATAATTTTCCTGTTTCTTGATTCCATGAATATTTCTCACACACAGCACGCCTTCCGTTACTCCCCATCTCTTTAGCAGTTTTTTCATCTTCTAATAATTGTATTATTGCGTTTCCAATTTGACTGATATCATTTGGATTTACACAAATCCCACATTGTTCTTCCTCAATAATCTTTCGCCATACAGGAAAAGACGAGGCTATCACGGGAATACCCGCCGCCATGTATTCAAACATTTTAATCGGAAGTGCATATCTGTGATTAGGTGTATCTTTAAGTACTACCATTCCTATTTTACTTTGATTATAAAGCCCACTAATTCCCTTTCTGTCTAAATATCCTAGATACTTGACCTTTTTCCATCCTTCAAGCCGTATTAACTCCTCTTTATAATCTTCGCTTAAATCCCCTGCGATCCGCAATTCAACATCTAAATTTTCTACTGCTTTAACCAAAGATGTTATCCCTCTTTGCTCTGTCACCCCTCCTGCATAGCAGATTGTCTTTCCTCTAAATTCATAATCATCTGTATGACACTCTATATCATCTAACAGCGGATAATTTTTTACATCCACAACAATTTTGCAGCCGGCATTTAAAAAAATATCTCTAATATGTTCCGTCGCTGCAACAATCCCATCAATTTTTCTGGCAACTCGTTTTTCATACCGCTCATAAACTGCTGAAACTATTTTCCTTAACCCGGTTGGGATCCATGTTTTGGCTAATATTTGACGTGGAACGTCTTCATGACTGTCATATATAACCTTTTTCCCTTTTCTTTTCAATTTCAAAGCATATGGCAACAATTCCGGGTCATGAAAATGATAAATATCCGCATCCTCCTTAATGGCTTTTTTATATACATTCTTTCCCGAAAATAACATTCTTTTTAACCTGCTCACATACCGAATACCAGTCCCCTTAATCTGTACTCCCCTTTCTCTGCAATCAGATCCCTGAGAAATTAGAACGACCTCATATCCGTTTTTTGCTAAAGTCACACATTCTTTATAAAAAATTCTAATATCTTTACTTGGATGTGCACTTGTCATATGACAAACTTTTTTCATTATATCCTCCTTCTTTATAATGGTCAAGCATTATTCCGCCTATTATTATATCAGATATTCTTTTAGCTGGCAAGTTTCACTTATGTATCTATGGTATCCAATCTCTTCCGAAAAATGCAGAACTTATCATTTCAAACTTTTCCTAATAGAAAAGGTTCAGAATAAACACCTGAACCTTTTACTACTAAATATTAATTTTTATATTGCATTTAAATATACGGATCTGTCGGATCCCATGTCTGAGACAAAGGTATTTTAGAATATACAGGTTTATTAAACGGTCCAGGAACAGAACTATTATAAATAACTACCGTTGTTCCCAAAGAACAGTTATCATAAATCCACTTTGCATCACCGCTTCTTAAACGAACACAACCTTGTGACGCCCATGTTCCTAACCTATTATACTCTGCCGGCCATAAAGTCCGGTTATTAAATGATGAATACGGCGGTGAGTGGAATAGTATATGACCTGTTATTCTCGTACAAAACTGGCCGTCAGCACCGTACAGATGCCACCATCGATACTTGTTTTGTGTTGCAAACGTACCTAATGGCGTTCCAGCTCCGGGCGAACATGCAAATGCTACTACAGGGATGATATATCCATTATTTCCATCTTTCGCATAAACAGTAACACAACTCTCCTGTTTATTTACTTTAATAAGATAACTGCTCTGACTTCCTATAATTCCCCGCACATCTTCTAAACGTTTATTATTTTGATAATAATATTTATATCCTCCCTCATAATACCACCCATGCTTACCTATGCTAATGGTTTGACTCAAAGAAATAGTCTGTCCTTCACAATCTTGTATGGCTACAGTGTACTTATGAATTCCATTTCCTTTTATTTTAAATTTATAAATATTATTTGTACTATATGCCTGTACAGTCTTCGCCGCACCATTGTATGTCTCTGTAAAACGATACAAATATGGACCTCCATATCCTCCCTTGGCGGCAGCCGTTAAAACAATGTTTTGATTTTCCTGTGCTATGCCAGATACATTTTTAGTGAAAGTACCTGACAGACCGGAACTAGGATGTACAATTACAGTCATGCTGTAACTTACTGAAATAGCCTGACCTTCTTTATCACATATTGCTACATTATACTTATGAACTCCTGGTTTTGTTGCACGAAATGCGTATGTATTATTTTCACTATATGGCTGTACTGTAGTAGCCACACCATTATACACCTCTGTGTACCGGTACTTTTCACCGCCATAGCCTCCTGCAATATTAGTGGTTAATACGATATCACTTCCTACATACTCTCTTGACGTTTTACTGCTTTTTACATTAGCTTTTAAAACAGCTTGTTCAGGAATTGTAGCTGTGACATAAAAAGTTTCATTTATGCCTTGGCCTTTCTCGTCTCGAATTGCCAGTATAAACTTGTGTACCCCAAGACCTGTTACTTTATATGTATATTCTTTATTTTCACTGTAATTCTGTACCGTCTTCGCTACTCCATTATACACTTCCGTGTAACGGTACTCTACTTTCCCATACCCTCCCGTATGGTTTCCCGTCAGTTTGATGGTTTCTCCGATTTTTCGAGTTCCGCTCTTGTCAGCGTTCAATTTTCCTGTCAGCTTTTTCTCCGGCGCTATGATTACCTCTACACTATACGTCTGATTTACACCCTGTCCCGACTCATCTCGGACTGCCAGGACAAACTTATGCACTCCCACTCCGGCAGCCTGATATACATACTCCCCGTTATCACTATAGCCTCTTACTGTCTTTGCTGCTCCGTTATAAACTTCAGTATAACGGTACTCTACTTTTCCATAGCCTCCCGTATGGCTTCCTGTCAGTTTGATTTTTTCTCCGATTTTTAAGGTTCCGCTCTTGTCAACACTCAATCTTCCTGTCAGCTTTTTCTCCGGCGCTATGATTACCTCTACACTATATGTCTGATTTACACCCTGTCCCGACTCATCTCGGATTGCCAGGACAAACTTATGCACTCCCACTCCGGCAGCCTGATATACATACTCCCCGTTATCACTATAGCCTCTTACTGTCTTTGCTGCTCCGTTATAAACTTCAGTATAACGGTACTCTACTTTTCCATAGCCTCCCGTATGGCTTCCTGTCAGTTTGATTTTTTCTCCGATTTTTAAGGTTCCGCTCTTGTCAACACTCAATCTTCCTGTCAGCTTTTTCTCCGGCGCTATGATTACCTCTACACTATATGTCTGATTTACACCCTGTCCCGACTCATCTCGGATTGCCAGGACAAACTTATGTACTCCGGCTCCGACTGCTTGATATACATACTCTTTATCATCACTATAGCCTCTTACCGTCTTGGCTACTCCATTATACACTTCCGTGTAGCGGTACTCTACTTTTCCGACACCTCCTGTATGGCTTCCCGTCAGTTTGATTTTTTCTCCGATTTTTAAGGCTCCGCTCTTATTAACGGTTAAACTTCCTTTTAGCGTCCCTGCTGCCGCTGCTTTTTTCTTCTCCTTTTCAACATTTTGAGTTACACTTTGAATTTCTTTCTCATCATCCTGATTCTCTCTTTTTTCCAAAGTTGTCTCTGTTTCCGCACCTGCATCTTCAATTTCTTCTGTTTGGTTAATTTCATCGCCTTCAACATTGATTTCTTCTGTTTGGTTAGTTTTATCGCCTTCAGCATCAATTTCAATAGGAGAAATTACCGTTATCATATATTTCCCTTCAATAGTTTCTCCCGCCTCATTTTGTGCTTCGACGAAAATGTCATAACTGCCTTCCGATTCTGCCTGAAAAGTATAATTCGCCTCCTCCGTATATTCTCGCAAAACGGTTGTTTGATTATATTTGCGTAAGCTAAATCGATACTTATAGCATACATCTTTCTCTGGTCCTTGAGCCGATAATACAAGTTCTTCTCCTATCTCAACAGTATCTTTATTACTTGTAATAATCACTCCTGCTTCTCTATCAGCAAACTCGTCAGCTGCCTCTATTTCCGTAATATTTCCTGTAAAAAGAATTACCAAAACTAAAACTACTGCTACTATTTTTTTAATTCTCTCTTTCATCCCCTCATCTCCTAATTAAATATATTAATAAATCCGTCAATCTCCAATTAAGTTTTGTAAATCTGATATTTCCCTGACACTTTAGGTTCATATCTCTTGCAACACAATGCGGCCCCTAAATAGCATACCCCTGCAATAAACCAAAATTGAAACTGCACGGTAAAATTCAAAAAACCGGTGGCCTCTGCGCGAGGTGCAAAATACACCTGCGTCAGACACACCAAAAACATTGCAGCCGCAAGTCCTCCACGCCTCATTATTTTTAATCCAAAAACTAATAAAACAGACAAAATAATACTAAAAATAATAATTCCCCAATATCCATAATCAGTATAAGTTTCTAACAGATATGAAGACCCCCAGCCTTGACCGTTCAAATAATCTTCACCTTTTGCAATATACGACATATTGTGGGAATAATTATTGCTTAAAGTACCCATTTCAATCCCGTTAATATTGTTGAGCGGTGCAGCTCCAAAGAATTTTTGAGCGATGCTGCCATGAAGAAAATAATCCAAAATTCCTCCAAACGTATAATTTCGTAATGCTCTTTGGGGCAGTTTTTCTATACTGTTATATCCTATCATCAAAACTTCGAAAGTAACTCCCTGTCCGTAGAAAAAACCTACCAGCATGTCTTTTACGCCATGCGCCGCATTCACTGTTCCGGCACGAATAGATGAGTATGCCCCCATAAACATTAAACTTAACGGTATAGATACAGCTATCCCTGTCTTCGCCAGTTTCCCAAGCCATTTCTCTTTTTCATCGATTGTTTGTCTTAACACGAAATAAAGAAAAACAAAAATTCCGTTTAGCATAATCGGATTCCTTATTCCAATTATAAGACTTGGGACCCCCGACAGAAAATATAGTCCTAACGGCAATAAAACTCTCTTCTTAACCGGATAAGTTGCCAAAAAAATACATAAATTATATTTCATTGTAGAAGCAATAATATGAAATACATAAGGCATGCTGCTTCTAAATGATGTATAGTACTCCACATACTCTCTGCCACGCATAAACCAAAGTTTCTCGAACTCTAACAATAAATAAATAAGCATGGAAACATAAAACAACGTTTCTGAGATAATACGGAGATTCACTATAAAATATCTTTTGTATTCCGAATTTTTCTTTGCATTACCGGTTCGTTTCCTTGCGTCGCAGAAAACTTCTGCAGCCACTGAGCCCAAAAACATAAACCATAGGCTAAGTCCCAATGCTGTCAATGCAAAAATAAGTGATTCCTCTCCATACTTTTCTAAATAAACAGTCCACCATTCCTTATCTTGGCAAAAGACTATAAAAGGTCTCGACAATAGAAAAACAAAGATAGTGATATAAAACATCAGAAGGAACACCCTCTTCTGTATTGCCTCCAAACAAAACAATATGTTATTAATAAAAATACATATTATTGACACGAGCATAAAATTGTACAAGTGTAACACTATGCCTATTAACCCTGATATAACTCCCAATGTAAAAAAAGAATATCGAATACATTTTTTCATTTTTTAACTTACTATTCCTTTCTTTTAGGAATATATATATACCACTCCTACTATTTTTTCACCTAATAAAAGCAAGTTCTGTACTGCACTTTTTACTTCCCCTATTTTATCATCATTAATGCTTATTAACAATACTACTGCGTCAGCTTTATCTGTCTTTTTTAAATTATCACTATTTTCTCTTATATTAACTGCATTGATAACAGCTTCTTTACCCAATTCCCTATTACAACTCTCACACATCTGTCCGATTAATGCCTGTCGAACACGTTTTCCTTCAACTGTTACCAGTACGGCGGTTTTTATTTGCTGCTTTTGCAAAAATTGAGGTAATATAAAATCACTATTTGCACTTATCGGCATCTTATTCCGCAATCTTCCTAATACAGGCATATCCTCCAATTCTGATACTTCCTTTTTATCCCGGATATATGTGTCTTTCATGGTAAGCAGAAATACTGCAACATATGCCATCAGTAAGAACAGTATTACTAAAAATACATTCTTTACAGATAAAACCGACCCGTCATCATCTGATACTTCTTTAAGCACAAGATTCCCGCTCTCTGCTTCTTGTATTATAACAGCCTCATCATACTGAAGCAAAGCATTCATCTTTTCCGCAAACACAGCTGTAAATGCGCCTAAAAAAGCTATTACACTTTCTTCATCACTGCCTTCTGATGTACAAAATACCATTCTTCCGGATGTGTTTACTTTGGCCTGCAATCCCCGCACGTCTTCCGGATCTACATTCATCTCAATAAGTTTTTCTTCTACCCATCTTGTCCCGCTCTGAGTAGTCATCAAATCTGCAACTGATTCAGTCAATGACAAAATTTCCCCATCGGTCTGCTTTCTCAATATTCTCTCCATAAATATTGAGAAATTGTCCGA
Source organism: uncultured Lachnospiraceae bacterium (assembly GCA_947366105.1). Classification (GTDB taxonomy): domain Bacteria; phylum Bacillota; class Clostridia; order Lachnospirales; family Lachnospiraceae; genus Faecalimonas. Next base: position 6,895 of record CANAZK010000116.1, read on the forward strand.
ACCTACCGCTTCCTCTTGCAGAGGCTGAATATAGATAATTGTTTCCCCTTCTGCATGAATCATTTTTTCATTTTCATTTGTTAGTGTTAAAAAAATTATGATTGCTGCCGCAAGAACACTGACTATAAATATCCACCAATACCTCTTGATATTGTCCCATAATTTAGGAAATGTTATTATTATTTCGTTATCGCTCTGCCTATACATTATATACATCCTTCACATATATTATTTATTAAAGAAGTCCCTCAAACCTTCTGTTACTTTTTGAATCTCCTGATCTGTCATATATGGATGCATCGGCAATGCTAAAACAGTATCACATAATTGACTGGTAACAGGACATTCTACATAGCTCTTAACATCTTTAAAAGCTAATTGCTTATGCATCTCCTTAGAATAGTATACCATAGTAGGTATGTCTCTGTCTTTTAACCAATTTTGAAGAGAATCCCTCTGCTCTCTGGATTCCGTCTTAATGGTATATTGCGCCCAACTCGAATAGTACCCCTCCAAAACAACCGGTGTTTCCACCAAACCGCTCAGTAACGCTGTATATTTTTCCGCCGCCTTATTAACATTCTCAAGTTCATATTCTATGAATGCTTTCAGCTTCACCGACAAGATAGCAGCCTGGATAGTATCTAAACGTGAATTCCATCCAATCCTCACATTATCGTATTTATCTTCACCTTTTCCATGTACTTTTACAGACCTTAAATAATCTGCCATTTTATCATCATTCGTGAAAATCGCTCCGCCGTCTCCGTAACAGCCTAACGGTTTTGCCGGAAAAAACGATGTTGTTGCAGCGTCTCCAAAACTGCAGGCTCTTCTTTGACCCAGCATTCCTCCAAAACCTTGCGCTCCATCTTCCAGCAATAATAAACCATATTTCTGTGCCACCTTTTCTAACGAAAGGTAATCTGCCGGCTGTCCAAATAAATCAACCGCAATAATTGCTTTTGGTGTCAATTCACCCTCCTCAATAACTTTTTCAATCGCTTCTTCCAACGATTTTACATCCGCATTGAAAGTATCTCTGCACACATCATAGAACACCGGAACAGCTCCTTCAAAAGAAACAACTTCACCTGATGCAAAAAATGTAAAATCAGGAACAAACACCGCGTCTCCTGCCTGGATATTCCATGCCATCATCACCATGCTCAACGCATCGGTTCCATTGGCACATGTAATACAATGTTTAACACCGACATAGTCTGCCAATTGTTTCTCTAATTCTGCAACAGCAGTTCCTCCAATAAAAGCTCCTTTTTCCAAGACCTCTTCTATAGCCTGATCCATTTCCGTTTTTAAATTTTTATACTGTAATTTCAAATCTCTAAATTCCATTTTGTCCTCCCTGTCATACACTTTTGTTTTAACCATTATATAACGCAAAGTATAATCCGTAAATTACCAATGCGCTTCCTAAAATATATTTGACAATAAAAATAAGATATTTTTTTATACTAAATCCGGCATAATACAACGTCAGCAATATTTGTCCGAAATTAAAAATACTATCTGCTATCGCGTAAAAAATAATTGTATAAATTAAAGAAAAATTAAGTATGCCTGCAATAGCAAAAGCAGTACTATAGTGAATTATCATCCATACAGAACAAACAAGAGCTACCTTCTGTTTACGTATGATCACCAAAGTTCCTGAAATACACGATGAACAATACTTCAGAAGATAAAGGATGCCCAATATAGCAATATATGTTCCGGCTATACGCCATTTTTCACCTAAAAATAACGATATTATCTTCTCTCCAAAAAGAATGAGAATACCGATTGGCAAAATAGCCATTTTAATATTTTTTTCGATAATGCTGAAACAGAAACTGCCGATATCTTCTCCGCGATTCTTTTTCTCTGCCGCTTCTCTATAATATACCCTATTCACGGGTGTTGCCAACAGACTAACCGGAACGCTCAAGATCTTGCACGCCATAGAATAACCGCCCAAAGCGGCTGTACTAAACATTCGCCCTAAAAACTGTATCGGTATCTGCGTCGAAATTGTTAAAATCATGTTCGCCGGAAGCTGTACAAGAGGATACGTTTTATATTCTCTCAATGTCAGCCACAGTTCATGTATACTGTGCCTTCCTTCAAA
>CANAZK010000117.1 GCA_947366105.1 uncultured Lachnospiraceae bacterium
CTTTGGACAACGCAACAAGTACATACAGTGAAGCATAAATTTTAGAGAGGTGGTGCGATTGCAGAAAATAAAAATAGTAAGCATGGTAAGGATTAATGGAGAAAAAGTACCCCAGGAAAGCATATCAAAAGAACAGTTCCAGCAGGCTTTGGAACAGAAACTTGATGATGCCATGCGCAATTTATGTTTTGAAAGGATAAAGACCGCCTAGGCGGTAGAAAGGAGGACAAGCTTGAGAACTCATAAACAGTACCAAGCGTTCAAAAGGCGGAAGAACAGATCAAAGAAAAGGAGGGATAAACATGCCGGTAAGGATGTACAGACATATCGCAACGGTGATTAAGGTAGCGGCAGTGGTATGCTGGGGGCTGTCGCTTGCGGTGAGGCTGCTTGAATACAGAGGATGTTCGGCGCTGCTGTTCGTGATCGGGCTGCTTGTTATAATAATAGGCTGCATGCTGAATGACATGGTGACGCTGAAGGAAGAGCAGCTGAAGATGGAAGCGAAAGGGGAAAAGTAAAAATGCCACAATACAGCTACAAATTGAATAAAAAAGAGTGCCCAGTCCGCAAAAACATCAGGCACTCGAGTAACTATTCAATTTTAGTATAAGAAAATTTGGAGGGAATGTCAAATGAAAAAATTTGAACTTACAAGTGAATTCATCACAAACATGTTCGACGTTAAGCTATTCAGGGTTAAGGCATTAGTAGAGTTTGGAAATGTTAAAGCCGGCGAACTTGGCGGATATGTGGAAAAGGAATCAAATATAAGTATGGTAGGAGATGCCTGGGTGTATGGAGATGCTTGGGGTGTGTGGAAATGCCCGGGTGTATGGAAATGCCGATTATGCATCCGCTAAGGGATTTGGATCTTGTCACAGAAACACTACATTCTTCAGAACGAAAGAAAATAGCATAGAGGTTGCATGCGGCTGTTTCAAAGGAACATTGGAAGAGTTCCGTAAGAAAGTGATGGAAACACACGGGGAGACGAAGCTTGCAAAAGAATATCTTATGATTGCGGATTTAATGGAATACCACTTTAGTGGAGAGTTAAAGGAAAAATAGTACAAGTCTGTAGAGACGGAAAGGAAAAATAAAATGGCAATAAAGATAAATAAATTAGAAATTGAAAATGTGAAAAGAATTCGTGCCGTAAAAATTGAACCTACACAGAATGGTTTAACTGTTATTGGCGGAAATAACAATCAGGGAAAAACGTCTGTATTAGATTCAATTGCATGGGCGCTAGGCGGAGAAAACTTTAGACCAACAGAACCAATGAGACATAATTCAAATATTCCGCCTAATCTTCGGATTGTGATGAACAATGGATTGATAGTTGAGCGAAAAGGAAAGAACAGCAGTCTGAAGGTAACGGATCCATTAGGAGAAAAAGCGGGACAGACATTATTAAATACGTTTGTTGAGACACTTGCTTTAAACCTTCCTAAATTTATGGAAAGCAGCGGAAAGGAAAAGGCAGATACGTTATTAAGGATTATAGGCGTAGGCGATAAACTTGTTCTTTTGGAAAAAGAGGAAAAAGAACTTTACAACCAAAGACTAACAATCGGACAAATTGCAGACCAAAAGGAAAAATATTCCAAAGAGCAGGTATATTATACAGATGCTCCAAAAGATTTGATTTCACCAACAGACTTGATCAAGAAACAACAGGAAATACTGGCACGAAATGGAGAAAATCAAAGAAAACGTGAAAAAGTCAGTCAGTATCAACAGTCGGTGGCATTTTTAAGTCAGGAAGTGTCAGCAATGCAAGAGCAATTACAGAAAAAAGAAGCGGAACTGAATGAGGCAAAGGCATCGCTAAATGTTGCATTGATGACTGCGCAGAATATTCAGGACGAGTCAACAGCAGAACTTGAAAACAGTATTGCAAACATAGAGGAAATTAACCGAAAAGTAAGAGCAAATTTGGACAAAGAGAAAGCAGAGGAAGATGCGAAAGAATATCGTAGGCAGTATACAGAACTGTCTGAAAAGATAGAAAACACAAGAACGCAAAAACAAAATTTATTAAATGCTGCGGAATTACCGTTGCCGGAATTATCCGTAAAAGACGGAGAACTGATTTATAAGGGGCAGAAGTGGGATAATATGTCAGGTTCAGACAGACTAAAAGTTTCTACTGCAATTGTAAGAAAGCTGAACCCGGAGTGCGGATTTGTTCTTTTGGATAAATTGGAACAGATGGATATGACAACTTTAAAGGAATTTGGAGAATGGCTGGAAAAAGAAGAATTACAAGCTATTGCAACAAGGGTATCAACCGGTGATGAGTGTTCAATTATTATTGAGGACGGATATGTATTAGGACAAGCGATTGCAGAGTCTCTTCCTGAAAAAGCAAATAAATGGAAAGCAGGTGAATTTTAATGAAAATTATCAGAGGTATTATTTCAAGCGCCCAAAAAGTGCTCGTGTATGGTCCGGAAGGCATTGGAAAATCGACGTTTGTTTCACAATTTCCTAATCCTGTATTTATTGATACAGAAGGCAGCACGAAACATATGGATGTAGCAAGAACACCAAAGCCGAGCAGCTTTCAAATGCTGCTTAAACAGGTGACTTATTTCAGAGATCATCCAAACGAATTAGAAACGCTTATTATAGATACTGCAGATTGGGCAGAAAAACTTTGCAGTGAAAATATTTGTGCTAAAAATAAGAAAAGAAGTATAGAAGATTTTGGTTATGGAAAAGGTTATGTGTATTTGATGGAAGAGTTTGGAGGATTGCTAAATCTTTTAGACGAGTTGATTGAACGCAACATTAACGTGGTGATGACAGCTCATGCAAAAATGAGAAAGTTTGAACAGCCTGATGAAATGGGAGCCTATGATCGCTGGGAATTAAAGCTTTCAAAGCAGGTAGCTCCATTATTGAAAGAATGGGCAGATATGGTGCTGTTTGCAAATTATAAAACTTATGTTATAAATGTGGACGGTCAAGGCGCTGAAAAAGGAAAAAATAAGGCTCAGGGGGGAACAAGGGTTATGTATACAACTCACCACCCATGCTGGGACGCTAAAAACAGGCATAATCTTCCGTCCGAAACAAAATTTGCTTATGAGGAAATTGCATATATTTTTCAAAAATTAATGCAAAACATGAGCGGAGGGGTAACGAATAATGAGAATGCTATTCAACAACCAGTTGGGCAGCCGGCTCAAAATGTAAAACAAGATGTTATTTCTGAATTTATGACACAGGAACAAATGCCAATAGAAAATAAAAGCAATCATGAGCCGACTACACTTGAAAGAAGCTCTTTTGACAGCAATCCGGAGCATTTGCCAAAGGCTCTGCTTGATTTGATGAAAGAGCATAAAGTCGATGAGTGGCATATTCAAAGCGCTGTTGCCGCAAGAGGATATTATCCTGAAAATACTCCTATTGAACGCTATGACCCGGAATTTATTCAGGGAGTGTTGATTGGGGCTTGGACACAAGTATATGAAATGATTAAAGAAATAAAAGAAAAAGAAGAAATACCTTTTTCATAACAAGGAGAATTTACATATATGAATAATGAAAATCAAGGAAGAGAATTAAGCTGGGATGACCAAATTGAGCTGGATAGTCAGGAGTTCATTTTATTGGAAGAAGGAGACTACGACTTTAAAATTGAAAAATATGAAAGAGCGCGTTCGCAGGGAAGCGGTAAACTTCCTGTCTGCAATATGGCAAAAGTATTTTTCACAATTGAATCTGCAAAAGGAAATACAACAGTTACAGAAAATTATATTTTACATTCTTCACTAGAATGGAAGCTTTCTGAATTGTTTGCAGCGATTGGGTTAAAGAAGAAGGGGGAAAGAATTTCAATGAATTGGTCACAAATCCCCGGTGCATTTGGAAGGGCAAATATTATTGTGGATACCTACCAAAATAAAGACGGAGAAGAGCGGAAAATTAATCGTATTAAAAAGTTATATCCAAGAGAGGAAGAACCACAAAAAAAATTTAAAGCGGGTGCGTTCTAATGGAATTAAGACCATATCAGCAGGAAGCAAGAGAAGCAGTGGAACAGGACTGGGAAAGAGGAATCAAGCGTACGCTTTTGGTTCTGCCCACAGGATGTGGAAAAACGATTGTATTTGCTAAAATTGTGGAGGACTGTGTAAGAGAGGGACGAAGAGTATTAATACTCGCACATCGTGCGGAATTACTTGAACAGGCAGCGGACAAGCTTTCGAGGTCTACTGGTTTAAAGTGTGCAGTAGAAAAAGCAGAAGAAAGCTGCCTTGGGAGTTGGTTTCGCGTTGTAGTCGGTTCTGTACAATCAATGCAGAGACCAAAGCGCCTCGAACAGTTTGAAACAGATTATTTTGATACGATTGTAGTAGACGAAGCTCATCACTGCATTTCCGATGGTTATCAAACAGTCCTGCAGCATTTTTCAGAGGCGGATGTTCTTGGAGTAACGGCAACTCCTGACAGGGGGGATATGAAAAATTTAGGAACTTATTTTGAAAATCTTGCTTATGAGTATACACTTCCAAAAGCAATAAAAGATGGTTATCTGGTACCGATTAAAGCACTTACTATTCCATTGAAAATAGACATGTCAGGGGTTGAGGTACAGTCCGGGGATTTTAAAGCAGGTGATATCGGAACAGTACTCGACCCGTATCTTCAGAGTATAGCAGATGAGATGATGAAATATTGTATGGGAAGGAAAACAGTAGTATTTCTTCCGCTTGTCAAAACATCGCAGAAATTCTGCCAAATCCTAAATGAGAAAGGTTTCGCGGCGGCAGAAGTGAATGGAAACAGTCAAGACAGAGAAGAAATTTTATCTGATTATGAAAATGGAAAATACAATGTTTTATGTAATTCCATGCTGCTTACGGAAGGCTGGGACTGTCCGGAAGTAGATTGTGTCATTGTATTGAGACCGACAAAAGTAAGAAGTCTGTATTGTCAGATGGTGGGAAGAGGCACCCGGCTATATCCGGGAAAGGACCACTTATTATTGCTTGATTTCTTATGGCATACAGAACGACACGAGTTATGTCATCCGGCCAGTCTGATCTGTGAAAATGAAGATGTGGCGAAACAGATGACAAAAAATATGGAAGAGGAGGCAGGCACTGCCATTGATATTGAGGAAGCGGAACGTGTGGCAGCGGAAGACGTTGTTGTGCAACGGGAGGAAGCCTTGGCAAAACGGCTTTCAGAGATGAAAATGCGAAAGAAAAAACTTGTAGATCCGCTGCAGTTTGAAATGAGCATACAGGCTGAAGATTTATCAGGATATGTACCGTCTTTTGGGTGGGAAATGTCACCGCCATCAGATAAACAGAAAAAGACACTGGAAAAACTAGGAATTATGCCGGATGAAATAGAAAATGCAGGTAAGGCAGCAAAATTATTAGAGAGGCTTGATAAAAGACGTTCTGAGGGGCTGACAACCCCAAAGCAGATAAGGTTTCTTGAAGGAAAAGGATTTCAGCACGTTGGGACGTGGAGGTTTGAAACGGCGAAAAATCTTATAGACAGGATTGCGGGAAATGGATGGAGAATTCCGCAAGATATTAACCCACAGGAATATAAAGGAGCATAAACATGGAAAGAGGCTATGACATCAAACAAATACTGGATTTTTTAAATCCTTCCGAATTAAATTATCAGGAATGGATATCTGTTGGCATGGCCTTAAAAGAGGATGGCTACGATGTATCAGTGTGGGATTCGTGGAGCCGCTCAGACAGCAGGTATCATTCCGGTGAATGTCAAAAAAAATGGAGCGGTTTCAATGGAGCCGGACATCCAGTTACAGCAGGAACGATTGTTCAAATGGCAAGGGAACGTGGGTGGAAACCGGAAATGCAAGGATATGAGTTAGATTGGAATGATGATATTTTCTTAGAAAAAGAAGATAAAGTAGTTGTAGATAAAGCATGGATTGAAAACGTGGAAGTACGGGAGCCGAAAATATGGAATCCGGCAAACCAACTGATTAAATATCTTGAAACATTATTTGAGCCTTCGGAAAATGTCGGATATGTTACACAGAGCTGGCAGAATGAGGAGGGAAAATTTCTTCCCTCAAAGGGAAATGTTGACAGGACAGCAGGACAGCTTATCGAACAATTATCGAAGTGCCGCAATGACATTGGGAGTGTACTGGGGGATTATAATACAGAAGCGGGAGCATGGATTCGTTTTAATCCGATGGATGGCAAAGGCGTAAAGAATGAGAATGTTACAGAATTTCGCTATGCCCTTGTAGAATCAGATGAACTTGATGTTGAAAAACAAAATGCGTTCATAAGGGAACTTGAATTGCCGGTATCCTGTCTTGTTCATTCGGGAGGGAAAAGTATCCATGCAATTATTAAAATAGATGCCTCTGACTATAATGAGTACAGAAAAAGAGTGGATTACTTATATACGGTCTGTCAAAAGAACGGACTTAAAGTAGATACCCAGAATAAAAACCCTTCACGCCTTTCCAGAATGCCGGGTGTTGTTCGTAATGGGAATAAACAGTTTTTGATAGACACAAATATAGGGAAACAATCATGGAATGAATGGTATGAGTGGATTGAAAACATTAATGATGATTTACCGGAACTGGAAAGCCTGGAAAGTGTTTGGAATACTTTACCGGAATTAGCGCCATGTTTAATTGATGAAGTGCTTAGAAAAGGGCATAAAATGCTCATAGCCGGTCCGTCAAAAGCCGGAAAATCTTTTCTCCTGATAGAATTATGTTGTGCAATTGCGGAAGGCAGACAATGGTTAGACTGGAAGTGTGCACAGGGAAAGGTATTGTACGTAAACCTAGAGCTTGATAGGGCAAGCTGTCTGCATCGTTTTAAAGATGTATATCAGGCTTTGGGCTGGAATGCAGAACATTTGAATAATATCGACATATGGAATCTTAGAGGAAAATCAGTTCCTATGGATAAATTGGCTCCGAAACTGATTCGCAGGGCAGCCAAAAAAGACTATGCGGCAGTAATTATTGACCCAATTTACAAAATTATTACCGGCGATGAAAATAGTGCAGACCAAATGGCTGCGTTCTGTAATCAGTTTGATAAAATCTGTACGGAGTTGGGAACATCAGTTATTTATTGTCATCATCACAGTAAAGGAAGCCAGGGAGGAAAGAGATCCATGGACCGGGCCTCCGGCTCAGGTGTATTTGCCAGGGATCCTGATGCCTTGCTTGATCTAATCGAACTTGAACTGACTGATGCAGTAAAGAAGCAGGAGACAAATAAAGCAATATGCAGGGCTTGTACAATGTACTTGGATGCGCACTTTGCATGGCAGGAGGATATTTCTCAAGATGATATGCTGAGCAGCCGGGCGATGCAGGAATATTGTAAAGAAAAGCTTACGAGGAGACAATACGAGGAGCTGCAGGTCAGTATTGAAAAACAGGTTAAAGCAGCAGAAGGAAAAACCGCATGGAGAATCGAGGGAACCTTAAGAGAATTTCAAAAATTTGAGCCGAAAAATACATGGTTTGATTATCCGGTGCACAGAGCTGATAAAGTAGGAATTTTAAGAGATGTTCAACCAAATGAAGAAAAGCCTGCTTGGAAACGCGCGATAGACAGTCGAAAATCAAAAAGTACGAAAGCGGAAGAACGAAAAAAGGCGGTTGAAATAGCTGTGGCAGCATGTGGGATTGAGGGGGAAATTACTGTTCAGGCACTTGCTGAATATATGGGGACAAGCGAAAAAACAGCAAGAAGAAGAGTAAATGAGCATGGTGATTATCAAATTTCAGGAAGTAAAGTGACCGAAAAGGCAGGGACAAAAACAGAAAAATAACATGTCTGTCCCTAGGGACAAAAACAGAAAATCGTGTTTTTGTCCCAACAGCCACCAAAGACGGACAAAAACAGAAATTACGTTTTTGTCCGAGGGACAAAAAGGTGGGACAAAAATATATATACTACGTATATATATTTCATGACTTTGTCCCTGTAGGTCCTGAGTAGGAAAAGACGTCGTGCGACAGCTTACGCACGACGCCGTCCTTCCCTACGACTCAAGGACTCAAAAGATTGTCTTTGAAAATAATTTAACGAATTAAAGGGGGAAAGCGAATGAATTTTTTTATAGCAATGAATCCACCAACTCAAACCTACCAGGAAAAAAAGGTGGCAATCATAAATGGAAAACCCCGATTTTATGATCCACCTGAACTCTTGGCGGCAAGATGTAAACTGAAAACGCATCTTGCCGGGCATGTTCCTGAGGAGATGTTTAAAGGTCCTATACGATTGCTTGTAAAATGGTGTTTTCACTGTACTGGAAATCACAAAGATGGTGAATATAAATATACAAAGCCGGACACAGACAATTTACAAAAAATGTTAAAAGATGTGATGACGGAATTAAAATTTTGGAAAGATGATGCTTTAGTGGCTTCTGAGATCGTAGAAAAGTTTTGGGCGGAACTTCCGGGATTATATATTCAAATCGAGTCATTGGAGGAATGAAATGACAAATAAGGAAATGGCTGAGGCAACGAATGAAGTTTATAATTGCTTTTGGCTTAAATGGAGAGATAGAAAAATAAATAAAAATGATTGGGATATTCTTATTCGTGAATCAAGAGAACTTCTTAAAAAGTATCCGTTTAAGTTTGTTATTTCTTGGGTAATAGAAATCCAAAATGAATTAGAAAAGAGAAATTAAACGCATCAGAATTCTGGAATAAATTACATAAATACAGGAAAGGAGTAAAGAGGTTTGTGCGCACGAAAAATCATGGTTTACTCCGAAATGAGAAATGGAACAGAGAAGGAAAAGGATTGAATGTGAAATTTACAGAGATTCAATGCAGAATTACAAAAAGTATGCCGTACCGCCAGCGCAGCTTATCATAGCTGATGTACCGTACAATGTCGGGAATAACTTTTACGGTTCAAATCCTATGTGGTATGAAAATGGTGTTACGAAGCACTTTATTTGATGCTATAATTTGCAGAATTCGGCAAATTAAA
>CANAZK010000118.1 GCA_947366105.1 uncultured Lachnospiraceae bacterium
CAGTTGGCATTTGCCAGTCATTCAACCTGACTGTAAGAATTTAGTAATGAATGAGCATGAAACCTGCAGTGTAAAGAGTGAGACAGCAATCAGGCAAAGTGTCACAAACATGTAAACAGCCGTGGGCCTGAGATGAATCATGAAAGTGTGCCATTGACTTCTCCTACTAATCCAAGTCTTTTTGAAATACTTGGATTAGAGCCGCAGATAGACTCTGTAATTGGAGATATTCGGGACATTGCTCATCTCAAGGAAGTTTTTCAAAGAGTGCAGCCGGAGATTGTATTTCATTTAGCTGCTCAGCCAATTGTTCGGGATTCTTACAAAGACCCGGTATATACATATGAAACAAATGTGATGGGAACAGTGAATGTCTGCGAATGTGTTCGCTTGAACTCATGCGTAAAATCATTCTTAAATGTGACAACGGACAAGGTATACCATAATAATGAATGGGAATGGGGCTATCGAGAAGATGATCCATTAGACGGCTATGATCCGTATTCCAATAGTAAATCTTGCTCCGAGTTAGTTACTCACAGCTATATTAATTCATTTTTCAGTGATATGGATGTGGCAGTATCGACAGCAAGGGCAGGAAATGTGATTGGGGGCGGTGACTTTGCAAATGACAGAATTATACCCGACTGTATCCGAGCCGCAGAAAAAGGTGAAAATATCATCGTAAGAAATCCACACTCTACAAGACCTTATCAGCATGTTATTGAACCTTTAGCAGTTTACCTGCTAATTGCAAAAAAACAATTTGAGAACAAGAAGTATGCAGGTTTTTACAATGTCGGTCCAGATGATTGCGACTGTATAACAACCGGGGAATTAGTGGAGATATTCTGTAAACTTTGGGGGGAAAATATAAGCTGGAAGAAACATTGTGAAGAGGGTCCCCATGAAGCAACCTTTCTAAAATTAGACTGCTCCAAAATTAAGACACTATTTAACTGGAAACCAAGATGGCATGTAGAAGAAGCTGTTGCTTTTACAGTTGAGTGGGCAAAAGCGTATTTAACCGGACAAAATGTGTCCGCTTGTATGGATAAACAAATAAGAATTTTTTTCAAATAAAATAGAAAAGGGGACAAGCTTATGTTTGAAAATAAAACAGAACAACAAGCAAAGGAAAGTATTTTAAATCTTGTAAAAGAATACTGTAACACCTACCATAATCAGAAAAAAACATTCAGAAAAGGCGACAGAATCGCTTATGCATCCCGTGTTTATGACAGTGCGGAGATGGTGAATCTTGTGGACAGTTCTTTGGAATTTTGGCTGACCTCCGGCAGATATACTGCTGAATTCGAGAAGAAGCTGGGCGAATATTTGGGGGTACGCTACTGCTCGCTTGTAAACTCCGGTTCTTCTGCCAATTTGAACGCATTTATGGCTCTGACATCTCCCCTGCTCGGAGAACGGAAAATCAATCGCGGAGATGAAGTGATTACGGTGGCCGCCGGTTTTCCAACAACCGTAACTCCAATAATTCAATACGGAGCTGTTCCTGTATTTGTGGATGTTACAATCCCGCAGTATAACATTGACGTGGCCATGCTGGAAGCAGCTTACTCTGAAAAAACCAAAGCTGTTATGATAGCCCATACATTAGGGAATCCATTTGACTTAAAGAGTGTAAAGAAATTCTGCGATGAACATAATCTTTGGCTGATTGAAGATAACTGTGATGCTCTCGGTTCAAAGTATACTATAGACGGGGAAGAGAAATTTACCGGAACTATAGGCGATATCGGATCTTCCAGTTTCTATCCGCCGCATCATATGACGATGGGTGAAGGAGGAGCTGTCTACACAAATAATGCATTGCTGAATAAGTGCATCCGCTCTTTCCGTGACTGGGGACGGGACTGTGTCTGCGGCTCAGGACAGGACAACCTGTGCGGGCATCGTTTTGACAGACAGTACGGCGAACTTCCGTTGGGATATGACCACAAATATGTCTACTCCCATTTTGGCTACAATCTGAAAGCGACGGATATGCAGGCTGCGATCGGCTGCGCACAGTTGGAGAAGTTTCCAGGCTTTGTCGAAAGAAGAAAACATAATTTTACACGTTTAAAAACTGCACTTGCAGGAACAGAGGACAAGCTGATCCTCCCAGAAGCGTGTAAACATTCGGAGCCAAGCTGGTTCGGATTCCTTATCACTTGTAAAGAAGGTGTTGACAGGAATAAAGTGGTTCAGTACATAGAGGAACATGGAGTCCAAACAAGAATGCTGTTTGCGGGCAACCTGACAAAACATCCTTGTTTCGATGAAATGCGGGCGACGGGTGAAGGATATCGTGTTGTCGGTAACCTCACAAATACAGACCGTATTATGAACGATACTTTCTGGGTAGGGGTATACCCGGGGATGACAGATGAAATGATTGATTATATAGCTGAGATTATTATAAAGTCAATTTCTATATTATAGTGTGAGGTGACAAAATGAAAGTCAGTGATTATATTGTAGATTACATTATACAGCAAAAAATTGATCATGTTTTTGGATATCCTGGAGGAATGGTTACTGATTTGATGGACTCCCTTTCTAAACGTTCAAATGAAATAACCGCTTACGTTGTACGGCATGAGCAGGCCGCAGCATTTGCAGCCTGCGGCTACGCGCAAGCCACTCACAAGACCGGAGTAGCTTATGCAACAAGCGGTCCCGGTGCAACAAATTTGATAACAGGAATCGCAAATGCATATTTTGATTCAATACCATGCGTTTTTATCACCGGTCAGGTAAATACATACGAATCCAAGGGCGAACTTCCCATCAGGCAGAGCGGCTTTCAAGAAATGAACATTGTTGCTATGGTCCAGTGCATTACAAAGTATGCCGTACAAATAAATGAAAAAAAATCGGTTGTAAAAGAATTAGAAAAAGCATTCTGCATTGCGCAAGAAGGCAGACCTGGTCCTGTGTTAATAGATATTCCAATGAATATATTTAAAAGTGATATCCCACTGAATAAGGAAAGTTCAAAATTAAATGACCAAAATAATCTAGCTTCGGCAAGTTTTAATGTAATTATAGAAAAATTAAATAATTCTAGTAAACCTGTTATTCTTGCCGGAAGAGGGATTGAGATTGCGAATGTTCGGGAAGAATTTAGAAAATTAGTTGAGACTTTAAAAATACCTGTAGTCACCAGTATGATTGCAATAGATTCTTTGGAACAAAACTCCAAATATAATTATGGTTTTATAGGGGCGTATGGAAATCGGTTTTCAAATATTATTTTAAATAACAGTGATTTGATAATTTCCATGGGCAGCCGCCTGGATAGGAGACAAATCGGAAATAACTTAGAATTATTTGCACCAAAAGCACAGATTATTCGCATAGACATTGACCATGATGAATTTTCCCGGAAAGTTAAAAATGAGGAGATAGAAATATGCGCCTCATTAACAAGTATATTTAATTTTTTGCTTGAAAAGAAAAATGAAATAAAACCGAGATTCAAAAAATGGATTGGATATTGCGATTATGTTAAGTATAAACTGCAGGCAAGAGACCGGCAATTATCTAACATCATGGTAAATGAAATCAGTAAATACGTTCCAGACGGAGTAACTATTACTACAGATGTTGGTCAAAACCAAGTTTGGGTAGCACAATCATTCGCATTAAAAGATAAGCAGAGAATTTTTTTCTCTGGAGGACATGGCGCGATGGGCTATTCTTTACCGGCAGCGCTGGGACTTTGCGCCGCAACACAAGAGAAAGTAATTTCTTTTAATGGGGATGGTGGAATTCAGATGAATATCCAAGAACTGAATACAGTAAAAGAAAATAATTTACCAATTAAGATATTTGTATTTAATAACCATTCTTTAGGAATGATTAGACATTTCCAAGAAATGTATTTTAATTCCGACTTTGTGCAAACAACATCAAATACAGGATATAATACACCCGATTTCCAAAAAATAGCGCTGGCATATGATATCCCTTATGTATCAATACATAATGTGAAAGAAATACCGCTAATTGAAGAGTATATTCTGAGTGATGGAGCATGTATTATCGAAGTATTTGTAGGGGATACAACCTATGTATATCCTAAGCTTGCAATGGGACGTCCTATCAGTGACCAAGAGCCCTTGCTGGAAAGAAAAGAATATAAAGAAATTATGGAGGAATGCAGTGGAATATAAGCATTTTCATATAGTGATAACAGGTGCGACAAGTCCGGTCGGAATTTCCATAATAAATGAATGGGTTAAGCATAATAAAAACATATTGGCAATTATAAGACCTAATTCAAAAAACAGAAAAAGGCTGCCTGTTGCTGACAATATACATATTGTTGAATGTAATTTAGAAGATTTAGATACTTTGGATAGCTTAAACTATACATGTGATATTTTTTATCATATTGCATGGAAAGGCACGAATAAAAGCGACAGGCTCGACTGTATGATTCAGTGTGAAAACATAGCTATTTCAATGAAAGCAGTACAACTGGCGAAAAAATGGCAGAGTACTACATTTATAGGGGCGGGTTCTCAAGCAGAATATGGACGTATTAAAGGAATAATTAATGAAACTACAAAAGTCGATCCTGATACGGCATATGGAATTGCAAAATATGCTGTAGGAAAGTTAACTTATGAGTATTGCAAGTCAAACGGTATAAAATTTATATGGGGAAGAATTTTTAGCGCCTATGGACTGTATGACGGCTCGAATACCTTAATCATGTCTTTGCTTCACAGTCTGCTTGCGAATGCTCCGATGGCGTTAACTAAATGCGAACAGCAATGGGATTATATTAATTATAAAGATGTCGGCAGAGCTTTTTACCTGATGGCATTATATGGGGAAAATGGGATTTATTGCATTGCCAGCGGAAATAAAAAGCCACTAATTGAATATATAAAACTCATTCAAAAATGTGCTGATACAGATATTCAATTAGGTATTGGAGAGATTCCATATACTTGTAATCAGGTCATGAGTTTAGATGTTGATATCTCTCGTTTAAAAAATATAGGATTTGAGATAAAAGTTTCCTTTGAAGAGGGAATCAATGAACTAATTGCACAATTAAAAACGAAGGGTGGGAACACAAATGAAATATGATGCTATTGTTGTAGGAAGTGGATTTACAGGAAGTGTTGTTGCTAGGAAATTGGCAGAGGATTACAATAAAAAAGTTCTGGTTGTAGAACGCAGAAAAAGTATTTCCGGGAATATGTATGATGAATATGATCAATATGGTATTTTAATACAAAAATATGGCCCACATGTTTTTCATACAAATAATAAAGAAGTCTATGAATATGTTTCAAAATTTTGTGACTGGATTCCTTATGAACATTCAAGTAAAGTAAAAATTGATGGTGTAATTCTAGACTCTCCATTTAACTTTAATACGATTGATAAATTTTACAGTGAAAAGGATGCGCAAAACTTAAAAAATGTGTTAAAGAAGTACTATGGAGAACAAGAAATTGTAACAGTGATTGAACTGTTGGAAAACCCTATTGAAAGTATACAAGAATATGGTAAATTCTTATTTGAAAAGGACTATAGACCATATACAGCCAAACAATGGGGAATTAGTCCTGAAGAAATAGATGTAAGTGTATTAAAACGCTGTCCAGTATTCCTGTCTTATAGAACGAGATACTTAAATGAAGCATATGAATGCATGCCTAAGGAGGGATTTTATAAACTTTTTTGTAACATGTTGGATCATCCTAATATTCAAATTCAAACTGATAAAGATATTTTGGACAGTTTAGAAATAGATTTCACTGAAAATAACATTCTTTATGATGGTGAAACTTTAGATATTCCTGTTATTTACACAGGTGCAATAGATGAGTTGTTAGGTTATAAGTTTGGTGCATTGCCGTACCGCTCTTTAAAGTTTGAATGGAAATATTATGATATGAAGAGTTACCAAGAAGCAAGCATCGTCACTTATCCTCAAGAAAAGGGCTTTACACGTATTACTGAATATACAAAAATGCCAATTCAAGATGTGGGTGATAAAACGGTAATTGCTATAGAATATCCTATCCCATTTAGACAAGACGATGAAACTTTAGAGCCATATTATCCTGTTATTAATGATGAAAATAATATGCTGTATGAAAAATATTTGGAAATAACAAGCAAAATTAATAATTTAATTGTGTGCGGTAGATTAGGAGATTATAAATATTACAATATGGATCAATCAGTTGCAAGGGCTTTGGAAGTAGTAGATCTAATAGGAAAAAGGTATAGGTAAAAACTTATGGATGCAAACAAGCGAGATTATATATGGGCATTTATCGGATACATTTCTGAAGCGGGAGTTTATGCAGTACTAACTCCTATTATGGCAATATATTTGCCTTCAGAAGAATTAGGCTTGTGGTATACATTTATGAGTATCTATATGATGACCACAATTTTGGATAATGGGTTTTCTCCAATTATAACACGGAACGCAGCATACTGTATGGGCGGTGCGAAAGAACTCGTAAAGGAAGGAATACCCAAAATGAGTGGAAATTGTGGTCCTAATTGGAAGCTTTTAGAAAAGCTGTTTCATGTAAACCGCATTATGGTCGCTGTAATCTCCTGTATCACCTTTATTTTGCTTATTACTATAGGCAGTCCATATATTATGTTTATAGCAAGACATACATTTAAAAAAGAATACCTTATAGCATGGTTTATTTTTTCTTTGGCAATTTCTATCAATTTATTTGTGATATCACTTCCTGCTTTTTTAAGGGGGGTAGGAGCTATTGCAGAAGCACAGAAAATCATTGCTATTGGAAGAACGATGCAATTAGTAATATGCATGATAAATGTTCTGTTGGGGTTTGGTATTTTAGGGTTAGCAGTTGGATTCTTAATAAGTATTTCATTTATTGGAATTTTGTCATTTAGATATTATTTAAGAAATATTTTACCGCAGATTAAGCAAAATTCCGATGATAAAAATATAAGTAAAAGAGAAATCTTCCAAGCTATCAGTTTTAACTCAAAAAAACTTATTTTAAATTCTTGCGGTGGTTATATGATTACACAAGCTAATACTCTTTTGTGCTCTGCCTTTATTAATTTGCAGGTGACAGCAAAATATAGCTTAACGGTACAAATATTTCAAGCTTTAGCAATGGTATCTTCTATTGTTTTACAAATTAATATTCCCGGGATTAGTATGGCGAATGTAAGATGCGATAGCAAAAAAAGAAATAAATTATTTTCAGAAGCTATTTCCACATACTGGTGCCTGGATATACTTTTTTCGCTTATAGTGATATGTTTTGCGAATAATGTTTTAAAGATGATTGGGAGTAGAACATTAATGCTTACATTTCCTTTGGTTTTGATTGTTGCGTTGGAAAACTTTGTTGAAAGAAATTGTTCTAATTTTAATCAAATTATTATCAGTGCAAATCAAGTACCGTTTATAAAGAGCACCTTAATTTCAGGAAGCATGATTGTATTTTTATCATTTATCTCACTGTATTTTACTAATTTAAATCTTGTTGGAATTATATTAATACAAGGTGTAGTTCAAGCAGCCTATAACTATTGGTATTGGCCTAAAAAAGTATGTCATATGCTAGAGATGAATTTTATTGATATGTTTATATTAGGCTTGAAATCTATTAAAGAACGGGTGGTAAGATGTTAGAAAATTGGAAAGACAAAAAAAATTGTTTTATAGAAAAAAAAGAGGTTGAGTCTGAATTGGTTTTTGGAAAAAAATCGGAAAATCAGGTAGAATTGTGCATTGCGATTCCGACTTTTCGAAGAACAAAAGAACTTTTTGAGGCGGTTTCCAGCGCCCTGAATCAGAAAACAAATATACTATATCAGATTATAGTGGTGGATAATGATGCAGATGGAAATCCCAAAGTATATGAAATTATGAAAAAAATCTGTGAGCAGCATAATAATGTTCTTTATTATCGTAACAAAAAAAATCTCGGAATGTTTGGAAATTTAAATAGATGCATACAACTTGCAAATTCCGAATGGATAACGATTTTGCATGATGATGATATGTTAAAAGAGAATTATATCAACAACATTTATGCTGAATTGAAGAAACATAAATATGGCATTATTGGTGTTTTCCCAGAATTTAGAGAGGACATACAGGGCCAATTAACTGAGTCCTCTAAATGTCTCAAAACTAATAAAATAAAGAGGATAATTTCAAAACTTTCCAAAGGAAAAACTGTAGAGTTAGGTATTAAAAATTTCTCAATGAATATTAGAGTTAATGCTACTGGGTATATTTTAAACCGTGATCAGGCAATTGATTCAGGTGGATTTAATGAAGAGTTTTATCCATTAGATTTTCCATTTTATGACAAAATGGGAAGTTTATATGGCTGTGGACTAATTACAAAAATGTTGACCATCAGAAGAATTGGGGAAAATGAAGCTAAAAATGTAAACACAATTATTGGCTGTGCAAAAGGCATGAAAGATTTTACAAGGCAGCTTTTAATGGAGTTTAACAGAAAAACTAATTGGAGAGAACAATATTGTGCAGTTATGTTTGTTCAAAATAGTTATGATAAGTATAACAATGAGTTGAGCTTGAAAGAAATATATGAAAAGGTTGAAATTACACCTTTTTGGAGTTATATGCCTAAAATTGCTCTTAAAATCATTCAGTTTGCAAGTTGGGCCAATATTATCAAATAAAATAGAGTTGATATTTCTATGTTAGGAAATCATTGGGATACTCTCTTTCTAGCTGGAAGTGCATCTATAATAATCCTCATGGATTGGCTGAAAGTGATATCATCCAGTTCGTCCATAAGGCGGAAATACAGTTCGCATATCGTTTTGTAGATCGGAAGAGCACACGTCTGAACTCCAGTCACGGACTCCTATCTCG
>CANAZK010000119.1 GCA_947366105.1 uncultured Lachnospiraceae bacterium
GGCAAATTCTCCAAGCGGAAGCGTATCATGATTAAACATTACATTGGCCGACATAAATTTTAAATTTTCTTCGTCGTTATCAAAATTTCCACAATGATAAGTCTTTATCATGCCATTCTCAAATGTAAGCTCAAGGTCAAGGAATTCCAGCTTATGCAGATAAACCTTGCTTACATGAAGCGTCCCGTTTGTCCCCTCAAGCACCGGCGATGTGAATACTTCTCCAACCGGAATATTGCAGTCTGCCACACAGTTTTCAAAAATGGTCTCCCTCTCAGGGTCGGAAAGCCTGTAAAGCTGTACCTTTAAGTCTGTTCTGTTCGGGCTCTTGCCTAAGATATGAACATATTCGCCCTTATCCAATGCATCTATGATGCTCTGCTGGATTCTGCCATACAAGTCAGAATCCAAAGTATTGATACGGATAACCTCGTTAAAAATCTCTTCAAAATTATCGCCGATTTCCGGAACCGGAAAAGAAATAATCGTAAATCCTCGTTCCTCTCCCGGAATGTATTCATTTGTCAGCTGTCCCGATTTATTGTTATACAGTACTTCAAGCTGTTCCTGTTTGTCCGTAAGGCTGACAACTTCCGGCTTATTGACCGGAAGAAACTGTTTTTCACCGAATCCTTCTATTACCGCCGGTCCTGCCATTCCTCTTGCTGTTTCTCTGTGTTTCTCATAAGTGTTTCTCATAACATCAAGCTTACGTTCAATGAATTTCTTATCAAAAAACAATCCCTTATCCGAACGATGATCATATTCGTACTGGCTGTTTGCAGCTCCTCCCCAGTAGCCGTTCTTTCTTTTTGTCTTATTAAGCACACTGGATGCCGCCCTGAAAATAACCGGCCGCAGTCCCATCTTGGCGAAGTTTTCAATCGCCTTTCGGACAACCCGCTCAAATCCTACAACATAATGAACCGCAACCGTGGATTTCTTAGATAGATCTTTGCCCGAGCCTGCAAAGTACCGACGGTACCCCTCTGTATAAGTATCTGCCATCTTTTCAATGATTTCCTCAGAAAGACCGTTTAGATGCTCTGCCATCTTTATTTCATTCTCAGAAACATATTCTCCATATGCATATAAATAGCGCAGATCATTCAGATTACTGTCCATAACGATTTTGACCGCAAAATCGTTCTCAGGACTTATCTGCTCCATTACCCTGTCCGCCACAAACACGTCGGCATAATCACTTGCATACCAGTAAATAATATCTTTCAGCTCCCCGTATGCCGGTTCCCGCTGCGCTTCAAAACAGTTGTATATCTCAATAAAAAGCTCATTGCAAATCGTAAGATATAAGTCCTTCCTTTCAAATACATAGACTATTTCTCCGCGGATTTCTGCATAAAGAAAACTCAATATCTGTCCATATTCTTTGCCAAGCATTTTTACCGCATAAGCAGGATTCGCATAGCTCTTCTCATAATTTTCGGGAAAAATATCTTCATAAAGCTTCTTATTCTCCGTCGCCATGTCCTGAATAGAAAGCGTTTCCCATGTACCGTCTTCCAGTTTTTCTCTTACCTTGTCCATATTCAGAATAAACATGGATACATCTCTAAAAAACTCACGGAACCGGCCGTCCACCGTCTCTTCGTTCTGAATGTTTCCGATTCTTTCGATTGAAAGTGCATAACGTTCCATAATCTGTCCTGTCATATTAGAATAATCCTCCTAAAAAGAATATCAATAAACTTAACAAAAAAAATATATTAAATGCCAGCCCTGCTTTGCAAGTACGGTAATCCTTCTCCCTCTCCCGAAAACCTCTGATTGCCGATACAATACCCGCACCGGAAAATATCAGGGCGCTCACTCCTATACCCCCAATATATCCGGAAGCTTTTCCTTTGTACACGTAAGTAATCACTATCAGAATCAGCAGTACGGCCGCTATTGTTCCTGCAATCACGCAAGAGACAATTCCCTTCTTAGACGGTTTCAGCCTTGCCTGCCCATATTTTCTGTTTCCCCTTTTCCTACGCTCGCGCTGCCTTTCCTTTTCCTTATCTCTTCCTCTTTGCACCTTGTTTTCTCCTAACTGTATTACATATTACAAATATAATATAACCAAGAATACCTCCGACAGTATTCAGCAACAGGTCATCAACATCAAAACTTCCCACTTTCGTTATCAGCTGAAATGTTTCAACGCAAAAACTGATTCCCAAACCATAAAATGCAGTCACAAAAAAACTCCTGTATTTGCTTGCCATCGGCATAAAGAAACCAAAAGGCACAAAAATAAGCACATTGCCAAGAAGATTGCTTGCCACCGCAAACGTTCCAAGCTGTTCTCTGTATATCCAAAACCTCTTGATTTCTTTAAACAAGATGAAGTTGTAGTGGTATTCCCGCATTTCACCACTTCTGCCATACCAGTCTGAAAGAAGAAGAAAGTAAAAAAGAAATGCAATATACAGTACAAAAAGAACCTTGCCAAGCGCTCTGATACGTTTTTTATTCTTTGCTTTCAAACCAGTACCCTTTCCTAAAACATAATGTTCTTTTTGCCTGACAGCAGTCTTGCACCGCCTACAATTGTTAAAACCCCGGCTGTGACTCCTGTAACAATCATAATAATCCCGAGAGCAATATTACCCGCTCCTACATTTCCCATCATTTTATATATCTTTTCCATATCCATACCCCTTCCGGCTATTTTATTCCATACTGTTCATAGTATGCGTCAATCGCTGCTTTTATAGTATCGTCAATGACAATTTGTCCGTTGCACGGCTTGTTATGCAAATGCTCCACAACCTCGTACATTGTTACAATTGCGTCAGTCTCAAAACCATATAACTCCTTGACCTCATCAAGGGCGCCCTTCTCTCCGCCTTTTCCGACTTCCATACGGTTTAAAGATACCATAAGACCCACAATCTTAACATCTGCCGCACCTTTTACCTTCGGCACAGTCTCTTCCATAGATTTCCCGGAAGTTGTCACGTCCTCAATCATAATAACCCGGTCTCCGTCCCGAAGTTTACTTCCAAGAAAGCTTCCTTTATCTGCTCCGTGGTCTTTTTCTTCCTTACGGTCTGAACAGTAACGTACTTCCTTTCCATATAACTCACTGTACGCAATCGCCGTCACAACCGCAATTGGGATCCCTTTGTACGCCGGTCCGAATAATACGTCAAATTCATCTCCATATTTATCGTGTATCGCTTTTGCATAGTACTCTCCAAGCCTTTTCAGCTGCGAGCCTGTCACATATCCCCCCGCATTCATGAAAAAAGGCGACTTTCTTCCGCTCTTCAATGTAAAGTCTCCAAATTTCAGCACCTGACTCTCTACCATAAATTCAATGAATTCCTGCTTATATGCCTCCATAGTTTTACCCTCCGTATTTATGGGCTTTTCCGCCCTTACTTTTTATGTTTTATCCCCCTACTGCACTATCTTAACACCATTTCATACTTAACTACACCTTTTCTCGAACCTTTCCATTCCCAATTCTTTCCCGTTAAGTGATTTCCCCATCACTGCCTCCTTTCCTAGCAAAATCGGGAAAAGAACTATTAAATCTTCTCAATTTTATCATATATTTTCAGTTATTTCAATCAAAGAACTTCCTTAATAACATACAAAAATGTCCGTGCTCTTTACTCACAGACAGCCCAATAATACACAAGAGGACTTGCAAGGTTCGCGACCTTTCAAGTCCTCTGCTATATCATAGTGTTATTGACTACGTCCGTTCCGTCAAGGACTGCCCTACGGTATATCGGCTTCGCCTTGTTCCTCGACCTCACTATTCCTCCTTTTTTCAAGGAGCAAAATCCATACTGTCCAGCTCCTCAAAATAACTAATCTAATTTAATTTTAAATGCTGCGTCTTCATCAAACAATAAATTGTCATAATAATTTAACTTTAATCCAGTATCGCCCTGCGGTTGCTCAAACACTAAAGTTCCCTCAACCATACCACCTGCATTTAAGTAATATAGAGAACAACAGAGTGAAAATTTCATTACAAACTTTAATGCTTGTTTGTAATGCGCTAGATGTAACCATTGACTTCGTTTTATCAAAAGAATACGCCCCCACTACCTCTGTATTGGACAACGAAATTCTCAAAGAATTAAATTCTTGCGATGTGAAACTAAAAGAACAAATCCTGCAAATAATTAAAATTTTACAATAACACAAAAAAACATCTTATCACAAGTCATTCCCTTGGATAAAATAAATCAAAGAACTGGGGGTGATTTTAAAACATTCTCTATCGTACTAATGATATTGAATATCGTTGTATCAATTCTAATTGCATATTTAAATCATACAAAAAAGTAACCGCCCCTCAGTCAAAGGAAAACGGTTACTTTTTTAAGTAAAAGAATTACTCAAGTTCTTTCAATTCTACCATATCTCATACATAATTTCACTTCAGGAATTGACTGGATATCTCCCATCTGCGTCCGGTACATCCTTGCATATTCCCCATTTAATTCCAACAATTCTTCATGATTTCCTTTCTACTTAATAGTCTTCCAAAATACCCCTTTTTTTCGCACCTTATAAATTTTTTAATTTTTTCAGTCTGTCTATCCGACAGTATACTGCACGTTCACCAAGCCTCAATCTGACTGCAATCTCCCCAACGAAAAACCCATCGTCTTACGCAGCAATATTTGAAGGGTCTTTCATTTCCACTCTTTCGTTTAAAACAATTCCTTAACTACGGGATATATTTTCTTAAATTTTTGGTATTTCTCTTCATATTTGGCTACAAGCTCCCTCTCCGGCTCTATGGTATCCACCACCCAGGCAATAGCCTCTGCCGCTGCTTGTACATTTTTATATTCTCCACAGCCTACCGCTGCCAGCATGGCTCCGCCGAAAGCCGGTCCTTCTTCTACAGCAATAACTTCTACCTTTAGATTCAGGATATTAGCCGCCATCTTCTTCCAAAGAGGGCTCTTTGCCCCACCGCCGCAGATTCTGGTCCGGCTGATCTCAAGTCCAAGATTTCTTGCTACCTCCAGCGAATCCCGGAGTCCGAATATAACACCTTCCAATACTGCCTGTGTCATTTCTTCTCTGGTTGTATCCATAGACATGCCTATAAACAGCGCCCTTGCATCCGGGTTATTATGCGGAGAACGCTCTCCCATTAAATAAGGCAGATAGAATACTTGATTCTCGCCAAGCTTTGTAATTCCTTCCTGCTCCGCCGCGAAATCCTTTGTTTTCAGTATCTCCTCATTCCACCACTTATTGCAGGATGCCGCGCTGAGCATGCAGCCCATCAAATGATAAGTCCCGTCTGCATGGGCAAAGGAATGCAATGCATGATTCTCGTCCGCGGCGAAGCTGTCACTGGAAATAAAGATTGTGCCTGATGTACCTAGAGAAATATTACACATGCCGTTTCCTACCGTCCCGGTTCCCACTGCGGCAGCCGCATTATCTCCGGCTCCCGCAATAATCTTTACCTGACGGCTAAGCCCCAGCTCATCTGCCAGCTCCGGCTTTAGGGTTCCCGTCACCTCATAGCTTTCATAAAGCTTCGGCAGCATTTCTTCCTTGATCCCACAGATTTCCAGCATTTTCTTAGACCAGCGGCGGTTCCTTACATCCATCAGAAGCATGCCGGAAGCATCCGACACATCTGTACTGAAGCTTCCGGATAATTTATATGCCAGATAATCCTTCGGAAGCATGATCTTACAAATTCTTGCAAAGTTCTCCGGCTCATTTTCCCTCATCCAAAGGAGCTTCGGCGCTGTAAAGCCTGCAAATGCAATATTTGCCGTATATTCTGATAATTTGTCTTTCCCGATCACCCCGTTCAGGTATGCCGTCTCCTTTCCTGTTCTTCCATCGTTCCAAAGAATCGCCGGTCGGATTACCTCGTCCTTCTCATCCAGCACCACAAGCCCATGCATCTGGCCGCCAAAGCTGATTCCTGCCACCTGGGATTTCTCACACTCCGCGGTAAGCTCGCAAAGACCCTCTATAGACTGGGCATACCAGTCCTCCGGTTTCTGTTCCGACCAGCCCGGCTTCGGGAAACACAGCGGATACTCCCTGGATACAATCTTCATGATCTCACCGGTTTCCTTCATTAAAAGCAGCTTCACAGAGGAAGTTCCCAAATCAATACCAATATATAACATATGCTCCTCCTGTTTTTATCCCCATGGATTTTCTGTCGGATATCTCACACTTGCCGGCTGGTTATATCCGATTTCACTCACCGGAACGCCAATGTACTTAAAGAACTCGAACAGCGTTTTTCCGTATTTTCCAAACGCCACCGCCCCATGATGCGGAAAATTCTTTTCAATCAATACATGACGGTAGAATCTTCCCATCTGAGGAATAGCAAACACCCCAATACTTCCAAAGGATCTGGACGCTACCGGAAGGACTTCGCCCTGCGCAATGTATGCCCGCAGAATACCTTCTGCTGTACTTTGCAGACGGTAAAAGGTAATCTCGCCCGGTATAATATCTCCCTCTAAGGTTCCCTGTGTTACTTCCTCAGGCAGCGACCTTGCCATAATCTTTTGGTACTTCATTTCACAGAAGGATAACTTGCCTGCCGCCGTATTGCCGCAGTGGAATCCCATAAAGGTGTCCTTATGCCCATATGGGTAAATTCCCTTAATGTCTGACTCATACATATCTGCCGGAACAGAATTATTAATATCAAGAAGCGTTACCGCGTCCTGGCTGATCACAGTACCGATAAATTCACTCAGCGCCCCGTAGATATCTACCTCACATGATACCGGTATGCCCTGTGCCGCCAGGCGTCCATTTACATAGCACGGTACAAATCCAAACTGTGTTTGGAATGCAGGCCAGCATTTCCCGGCAATCGCAACGTATTTGCGGTACCCCCTGTGCACTTCTACCCAGTCCTTCAATGTCAGCTCATACTGTGCCAGCCTGGCAAGAATCTCCGGCTTCTTATTGCCGGCTCCCAGTTCCTCTTCCATCTCTTTCACAACAGCCGGAATCCTCTCATCCCCCGCATGCTTGTGGAATGCCTCAAACAAATCCAGTTCCGAATTTTCCTCAATCTCTGCCCCGATATTGTAAAGCTGCTTGATCGGTGCGTTACATGCCAGGAAATTTAGCGGCCTTGGCCCAAAGCTGATAATTTTTAAATTCATAAGGCCGTCTACTGCCCTTGCAACCGGGAGGAACTCATGAATCATATCGGCACATTCCTCAGCCGTCCCAACCGGATATTCCGGAATATATGCACGGATATTACGGAGCTTTAGGTTGTAGCTTGCATTCAGCATTCCGCAATATGCATCTCCCCGGCCGTCAAGCAGGTCGGCTCCGGTTTCCTCTGCCGCAGCCACAAACATCTTCGGCCCTTCAAAATGCTTTGCAAGCAGCGTCTCTGCAATCTCCGGCCCAAAGTTCCCCAAATATACACACAACGCATTACAGCCGGCCTTCTTAATATCCTCCAGCGCCTGGACCATATGAATCTCGCTTTCTACGATACAGATCGGACATTCGTAAATATCCTCGGCGCCGTATTTGTCCGTATACGCTTTCACAAGCGCCTTCCTTCTATTTACAGACAGACTTTCCGGGAAGCAGTCGCGGCTGACCGCAACGATTCCAATTTTAACCTTTGGCATATTATTCATCATTCTCCATCTCCTTTTCCATTTTTTCTGCTCGTCAGCAGTTATTGTTTATTTGTTAAGCACTTTCTCTGACTTTATTCTACATTCTTTACCCAAAAAAGTACAATAAAAAAATGTTTTTACTATAATTATATTTCTATAAAATCATACGCAAAATGGGGATTACCATTCCCTGATAATCCCCATTAATCTTATTACTCAAATACATTTAAAGCAAAATTAAATTTTGTCGGCCGTCCGCCATTTTCTCTCATATTTCTCATGGAAGTCATTCCATAATGTGTTATAATCGCATCACAGATTCTGTCTGCATCCTCAGAACGGAAAATATCGAAGAGTTCTCTGTGAATCCTATATTGTCTTCCGATCATAATATCACGGTCTGTATAGCTTATGTAGCAGCTTATAACGACTCCATAATTCAAATCCTTCCATGCCTTTACAAGTCTCGGCGATTCTGCCTGTCTGATAACCGCCTCATGAAACATTATATCATATTCTGCCACTTTATGGAACTGCCCGTTTTTCATCTCTTTCATATAATCGAGCGTTCTTTCCATATTGTTCAATGCCTCGTCCGAGAATCTTCCGCCGCAAAGGCGAACTGCCATAATTTCATAATGCGCTCTCAGAAAATATATTTCATAAACATCCTCAAGAGTTACGCCTTTTACCGAGCATCCTACATTCCTTGAATATTCAATCATACCTTCCTGCTCAAGCTGCCTCAGCGCTTCGCGCACCGGCGCCCGGCTGACGCCGAATTCTTCTGCCAAATCCTGTTCTACAATATGCATCCCGGGAGCAAGCTCCTGATCAAGAATCTTCATTCTGATTGCATCTGCCACATTCTCTCTTAATGTCCGATACCTAAATTCTGCCATAATTAAACCTTCTCTTTTCACCAAACTCACCATCTACATTCTAGCATAAAGAAAAGATTCGGTAAATACCACATTTTTATTGTACTAAAGTCCGCAAATTGCTTTTACAGCATATGAGACCATAATACCTACATAGTTTCCGCTTGCTCCTGCAATAACCCCCATGATCACGCCTACGTTGATTAATGATTTCCAGTTGCCGCCTGCGGCTGTAAGTCCCGCTGTAGGTCCGTCTACGATACATCCCACCATTGAGAGTACCACATACTCATATTTAATCTTCATAAGACGGCAGATTAAAAGGTGAAGTAAAATACAGCCGACTAACATGA
>CANAZK010000120.1 GCA_947366105.1 uncultured Lachnospiraceae bacterium
TTATCGGAAAGTGGTGCTGGAGTTCTTCTCCAGCACCAGCTTTGTCTACAGTCTGTGGGGAGATTTTCTTATAAATCTCCCCGTTTATAATTATTTATATTCTAATTACAATTTTTCAACGAAATGATTGCTATACATATTCCAATACTTTTTATACACAAAATCATCGTTACCGTCAAAGTTGAGTTGATACATTCTGAATATGACAGGAAAATCCTTTGGCTGCCATTGTTCTTCATAGGAATAGCAATATGTCATGCCCACCTTTTGCATAACATTGCCGCTTCTCGGATTGTTTCTATCATGTGTCGCCGTAATATAAGGCAGGCCATCTTTTTTAACTTGTTCTACGACTGCTTTACCTGCTTCTGTAACAATTCCCTTGTGCCAAAATTCCTTACGAAGTCCATAACCAAAATCATGATTTTCTTCCATGCTGACATTGATATAACCTATTGGCAAAAATTTATTGACTTCTTCATCTTTCAAAATAAGAAAAAGAGCCTCCATATCTCTTTTTGTAAATCTTCTTAAAATCAAGCGTTCTGTTTCTAATGTAGGTGTATTCACGTTATCTTACCTCAATAAATTCTAGATTATTGTTCTTGTTTATCATTTACAGCATAATCAATAATCACCTTTTTACAACCAGCACATTTATAAGCATACACCGTACTTGAATTATCTGCAGCACCATTAGCAAGCGAAATGCAACCTTTACCCAAAAATGATAATGCTGCAACAAGTTGTTTCTTCTCTGTCCAATTAACTCCATCTCGACATTGAATAAAACCACGTTCCATCTCTTTACTACAATACGGACATTTCATAATTGTCCACCTCACTAACTTTCTATTTTATCCACAACTATTTCCTAAAGCCGGAACGAACTATAATCTGCTTCCATATCTTTCAATATATCCATGTCATGAATATCGGCTAAATTTTTTAATACTTCTGACTCCGGATATAAATAAGGATCACTCATAGATGTCCCACTTTTTGCCTCAACTAACATGAAACATCACTCCTTTTGAATATGTATATATTAGTATAACACAAATCAAACTTAAATTACCGCAATCTCACCCAAATAAAAGAAATAAGTTTATAAACTTTTAGCTATTTAAAGCTCTCACAAAAAAAGCTTCCTTTTGCAAAAACCACAATATATATCCGCCATTTTATCTATCATTTTCGATTTGTTTAACAATAGGATTATACCCCAAAATTTTCCAAGCCTTTACACATATGTCTAATATCCTATCGTCATATTCTGGCTCGGTTATCCTGCATAATTGTTTCCCAACTTCTGTTAAAGACACATTACCTGTTTCAATTACTTTTTTGTCACAAGTAAGTTTTATAGCTTTATTTCCATAATATATTAATTTTTTATTGTCATTTTGCAGTTTATAAAAATTAGGATATCTATATTCTATAAGCCCCAAACTGTCCAATTCTCTAAAATCTCTGAAAATCATACCAAGATTCCTATATACTTTACTATTATCAATATTATGGTTATTAGTACGATAAATAAATGTCAATAACTGAGGTTCTCTATAAAAGCAACTGCTTCTTATTTTCTTAAAAGTTGATGCCATATCGCTGTCCATAATAGACATCGTGTGAAGTAACCGCTTAGTATATGTACCTGGCTCATTAAATTCACCTGCCAGAATTTTACCCCAAATAATTTTCATGTCATCTTCTGTTACATCTTTTACTTTATCAAAAAAAAATGTAATCCAATCATCTTTTACTTCTTTAGATTTAGCATTTGGATTAAGATGTTCAATTGCAATCTGCATTATATTTATCTGATTTTTATATTCTTTTACTATTTTCTTACAATTATTTACAATAACAGCTCGCTCAATAGGATTTATATCTTGCCTATTTGATATTTCTTCAATTATAGACTTATTAGCTTCGATTATAGCCGGCTTAATATTTTTAGGAGTAACCATCCACCCTAATGCGCTTGAAATCTTATCTATAAAATTATTGACAACTCCCGCAGCTGGTTCGCTTATATTTCCAAGATCAATCAAATTATACTTGTTTTCCATAATCCTTCCCTCCAATCATTCGATAAAATAATTTATCTACTAATATTAGTGTCTAATGGAATAGATGGCTGCACAGGTGTTCTTATTACTTCATAGGCAAACACATCTAAAATCTCATTCCTTTACCGCTCTTATTAAATCTGATAATTCTTTCTGCGTATATACAATTTCATAACCATTTAATACCAAAAAGACTAACATGGCATGGCTCCCTATTCTTTTGTTGCCATCTATCATGCATGATTTTTAACCAATCCATAACAAAGTCTTGCTGCCTTTGCCTGTATGCTTGGATATAATTCTTCTCCACCATAGGATTGGAATGGACTTTCTAATGCAGACTCAAACAGACCCACGTCCCTAATTCCATCACTTCTTCCGGTAGTCTGTATTAATTGAGTATGAAGTAACAGAACTTGCTCTTTTGTCAGCTTTATCATTTTGCAAGCACCTCATAAGATTCCTTATTCTTCTTAATCAAACGTTTCGATATGCTCAATACATCTTCATTCGATGCAACAGCATCATTATCTGCTTTACTAAAATCTATGACAAGGTATCTTGGTACATTGTTTTTCAAAATAACAGCTGTTCCATGTTCATCCACTAATCTTGCTACTTTTGAAAAGTTCTGATTTGCCTCCGTAATAGAAACCATTGTATTTGTATTTATTGTCATTCGGCTACATTCACTCTCTTTGTATAACGATACAACACATCCTCCACTAAAAAGTCGTTTTCATTCTCTCCATCATCGCTATTATACCAACCCCACTTTGTTACATAATCCACAAACCATTATTTTTCTTTTAAAGATGTAATAATGCACCATATTCTTTAGGATTTCCATTTCCATCTAAAACAATTGTACCATCTAGATCATCTTCTTTTATATTATCATATCTTTTGACATTTAACATCAATTTTCACAGAAAAGCGACGTTCCTATTCTCCCTTGTAGGGATATAGAAACGCCGCGGCTACGTCATATTCCGTTTCATTTACTTTGAAAGATCCAAATTAATATTTACAATATCTTTATTTTGCGGACCCTTCACACCAAATACTCCTTTCAAACTCTCTAATTCGGTAATTTGAACAGGACTACCATCCAAACTGCCCAAATATCCCGCATATACTGCTTTAGAGTGAGCATTAACTACAGCAACGCTAGATGAATACTCCTTACCATTGATTACCACTCTATTATCACCCCAAAAACCGACTGTCACAGCATAATCTGCTTTATTTTCAACGCAAAACACCATACTGTCAATTGCTATTCCGTTAAAATATACTGTTACATGTTCATCGTCATAAACTTGGCTTCCAGTTTCAAATGACACAATATTTTCTTTTCCGCCCAGTTCAAAATCACAGATATCTATCTCTCCCTTAGAAGAACCATTAACGAAAATGTCCCCAGAAAGAGACAACCTCTGATGTTCTGCTACCCCTATGTAATCGCCCATTGTTATCACTCTTGTCTCTTGTGCTCCAATGTTCTGATCACTGCTATCATAAGAAAAAAGCGGTAATTGTACTCCATCCAAACTTACATCAAGCTGTAACCATTCAATCACATAATCAGTTTTATTAGTCGCTTCAAATACTATAGATTCTGGCGTGATTTCTTTACAACTAAGCGTGATAAGATTATCCTCATAAATCATTTTATTTACTTCAAAACGTTTCTCCGATTCCTGAACTGCATTGTTTTGAACCTCTTCAGCAGTATCATCTTCTTTGTCCTCGCTTGTCTGCTTCTTTTCTTCAATTGTAGTTTCTTTTGCAGAACCACAAGCACATATTGATGCCCCCATACACATACACATAAAAAATAAAACTATTTTCTTCTTCATTTCTGTCCCTCATTTCGCTTTTACTCAAATTAATTTCCGTACTATAAAAGCCCTTATAAACAGCATATATTTGCCATTTACAAGGACTTAATTCACTTTAGTTGCCCATCTGTTTTGCTACTTCTTCAGCGAAGTTCTCTTCCTTCTTCTCAAGACCTTCTCCAGTCTCAAAACGAACAAACTTCTTAATTGCTACATTAGCACCGTTTTCTTTAGCAACTTTCTCTACATATTTAGCAACAGTTAAATCGCTGTCTTGTACATATACCTGATCTAACAGACAGATTTCTTTTAACTCTTTGTTGAGACGTCCAACAATCATCTTCTCGATAATATTGTCCGGTTTGTCTGGATTCTCTGTCTTAGCCTGAGCTAATAAGATTTCTTTCTCATGCTCTAAATAATCGGCAGAAACTTCATCACGGCAAACATATTTCGGTGACATAGCAGCAACCTGCATAGCCACGTTCTTCAAACATGTTTTAATGTTATCGTTTACGACATCAGCAGCGGCTTCTACTAAAACACCGATTCTTCCGCCGCCGTGGATATATGATACTACACAGCCGTCTGTTACAATTTTCTCAAATCTTCTGATATTTAAGTTTTCACCGATAATAGAAATTTTCTCTGTAAGAGCGTCCTTAACTGTTTTAGAGTTGTCAGATGCCCATGCCTCTGCCATAAACGCCTCTATATCAGCCGCCTCTGTAGCTGCAGCCTGTTCAGCAACCTCTGTTACATATGCCTGGAAATCAGCATTCTTAGCAACAAAGTCTGTCTCAGAGTTCACTTCTACGATAGCAGCAACCTTGTCATCCTTTACCACTGTTCTGACAAGACCCTCTGCAGCAATTCTTCCGGCTTTCTTTTCAGCCTTAGCCTGACCGTTCTTTCTTAAGAACTCAATTGCTTCATCCATGTTACCGTTTGTTTCATTAAGAGCCTTTTTGCAGTCCATCATACCTGCGCCTGTCATTTCTCTTAATTCTTTTACCATACTTGCTGTAATTGCCATGATTATTCCTCCACTGCTTCTACTGCTTCTTCAACAGCCTCTTCTTCGTATACTTCCTCGCCTGTCACTCCCTGGTTCGCCTCAATAACAGCGTCTGCCATCTTAGCAACAATTAATTTAACCGCTCTGATAGCATCGTCATTTCCTGGAATAACGTAATCCAATTCTTCCGGATCACAGTTTGTATCAGCGATACCGATTAACGGAATACCAAGTGTATGTGCTTCCTGAACACAGATTCTTTCCTTCTTAGGGTCTACGATAAAGATTGCATCCGGAGCTTTCTTCATGTCTTTGATTCCACCTAAGTTTTTCTCAAGTTTCTCCCACTCTTTCTTAATTGCAATAACTTCTTTCTTAGGCAAAACATCAAATGTTCCGTCTTCAGCCATTCTTTCAATATCTTTTAAACGTGCAATTCTGCTTTGGATTGTCTTAAAGTTAGTAAGCATACCGCCTAACCATCTTTCATTTACATAGAACATTCCGCAGCGCTCTGCTTCACTCTTAATAGCGTCCTGTGCCTGCTTCTTTGTTCCTACAAAAAGGATTGTTCCGCCTTCTGCCACTACATCAGAGATTGCTTTGTAAGCCTCATCTACTTTACCAACTGATTTCTGTAAGTCGATAATGTAGATACCGTTTCTCTCTGTGTAAATGTATGGAGCCATCTTAGGGTTCCATCTTCTTGTCTGATGTCCAAAGTGAACACCTGCTTCTAAAAGCTGTTTCATTGAAATAACGCTCATGTTTCTTTCCTCCATTTGGTTTTACTTCCATATGCTTCTACTCCTTAAGACCGTCTGCGTTAATTTACGGCACCGTTAAGGCTCACCACATACGTGTTTTTTGCAACGCTAGTATTATAGCACACGAAAACCGGGGAATCAAGCTTTTTTCGCTGTTCCTATGCATATTTCCCGTATTTTCCGTATATCATAAAAATAAATCTTATTCGGAAGATTCCCGCAGAATTTTTGATGATACAAAAAGACACAGTAAATATAATCCTCTACTGTGCCTTAAGTAAATCTTATTCAATTACCAGTATCTTGTAAAATCTGACGGGTTACCGCAACTATAAATAGATGCCACACAGACTGACTTGCCCGGTTCCGGCGCATGAATCATCTGTCCTCCTCCGATATAGATACCAACATGTCCAGGATATCCTACAATATCTCCCGGGAGCGCACTTGCTAACGATACTCTCTTACCTCCCGATCTCTGTGCACCCGAAGTACGCGATATGGAAATGCCTGCCGCTCTATGGGAGAGCAAAGTAAGTCCTGAACAATCCACGCCGTTTCTTGACGTTCCGCCCCACACATACGGCACTCCTATATAACTGCGCGCCGTACTTACGATAACAGACGCCTTACTTGCATCAGAAGGTATGTTAACAGAACTATTATCTCCGCCGGATGAACTGCCGCCACCGCCGTTGTTATTGCTTCCTCCACCGTTGCTGTTTCCTCCGCCGTTATTGGACGGACTCGTATTGTTGGACGGACGGTTATTGTTAGCAGCTTCTTTTGCCGCTCTTTCTTCTGCCGCCTTTCTAGCCGCAGCTTCTCTTGCCGCTTTTTCCTCAGCCGCCTTTTTAGCCGCAGCTTCTTTTGCCGCCTCAATCTGCTTGTCAAAATCAGCAATCTCAGACTGCTTAGCTGCAATTGTATTATTCAGAGTCTTCTTGTCTCCCTCAAACTCTTTCTGCATAGCTTCCATATTTGCAAGCTCCTGCTCAAGAGTAGTCTTTAAAGTTTCAACTTCTTTTTTCGTCTCTTCATACTCTTTCAGCATC
Organism: uncultured Lachnospiraceae bacterium; assembly: GCA_947366105.1. Classification (GTDB taxonomy): domain Bacteria; phylum Bacillota; class Clostridia; order Lachnospirales; family Lachnospiraceae; genus Faecalimonas. The sequence goes on from CANAZK010000120.1 coordinate 6,760, forward strand.
TTTCTATCATAAGTATGAACATTCTGAACATATTCCGCCTGATTCAGAACTTCTCCAATGCTTTCAGACGAGAGAAGATTTTCTACAAAGTTAGTATCTCCAGCCTCATACATATATTTGATGCGGAGAAGCATTCCTTGATACTGCTCTTGTTCCTTCGCCTCGGCTGCTTTCAGATCTTCCTGAGCCTGCGCTACTTCCTCCCCCTTCGTTACAAGGTCTTCTTCGAGCTTATTAATCTTTGTCATTAAATTTGTTAGCTCTGTCTGAAGTGATGACACCTCACTTTGTGTTGCTTTCTTGCTTTTTTCCAATTCACTGACGCTTGGCGCCGCTAAAGATGAAGTCACCGTCATCGACGCCGTCAACAATGATACTCCCAAAATTTTTATAAATTTATTCATAAGTAAAAATACCTTTCCTATCAGTTTATTTCAAATCTACTGTTAGTATACTTCATCCTCATTACATTTTCAACACTTTTTTTAACATTTCTGTAACAATATTTGGGAAACAACGCCTTGCTCTTTTATACAAATTTACTATTTATACTGGTGGTTATATACGAATAAGAGCGTTAAAAGCCCGACTAACCCAGCCATCTCCATCGCAAGTCCTTGTAAACCGATATTTCTCTGGCCGATAATAACCAAAGCAAGGCAGACAACAAATACAATAATCATAACTATAGATTTTACTTTACTCATACGCCCCTCCCTAACCTTTCAATCCGCCGAGAGTCATACCCTCTGTCAAACGTTTCTGAACTGCAATATAAAGAATCAGTGTCGGCAGCATGACAATTACAAGCCCTGCATACATGATGCCGTAATTCGTTGCCGTTTTTTCCACTGCCATCAGATTTTTAAGTCCCATTGCAAGCGTATCATTTCCATCCATCAATGTATAGGCGATGATATATTCATTCCAAAATGACAGAAAGTTAAATAAAATTACAGTAATGATACTTGGTTTTGCCATCGGTATCATAATCTTGATCATAGTTTTGAAATAACCGCACCCATCAATATAAGCAGCTTCCTCAAAGCCTCTCGGAAGTGTTTTGAAATAGCCGCTCAGAAGATATACCGTAAACGGCAGCGCGCTGGCAGCATAAACAACCGCCAAAATAAATCTGTTATTCAAAAGCCAATCTATACCAAGCGCTCTGTTGGCTGAACTGAGCATCAAAAATATCGGCACCACAATGTAGTTGATATTAATAAAAAGTCCTGCCATATATCCGGCATTCAGAAACTTCTTGCCTTTAAAATTAAATCTAGCGAGTACATATGACGCCGGCAGGGCAAGAATAAGTAACAATATCATTGCCAAAGCCGTTACAATAACAGAGTTAAAAAAGAAAGTTCCCATATTGGCGTCTTTGAATGCCACGATAAAGTTCTGATAAAACAACTGTTTTGGAAGCGCCCACGGACTCACGTCTGCGCCAATGAATTCCGAGTTTCTCTTAAAACTCGCCATAAACACCCAGCCCACTGGTATAATAATTGAAATTGCCAGTGCAAGAAGAGCGATATACACTAATATTTTAGAAATAAGTTTTCTTGGTTTACTATTCTTCATGTTTCCGCCCTCCTTTCTAGAATTCATATACTTCTCGGTCCGTAATCTTATTCACGATTGCTGCAAGGGTAAACGAGAAGATAAATATTACTACGCCGATTGCCATACCGTAACCATATGAACTGTTTCCGTACGCCTGCTTGTACATATAGTTAAGCGCAACCTCCGTTTTGCCGTTGGGACCGCCGTTTGACATAATCTGAACAAACAGAAAACTTAAGTTAATCGTGCTGATAATATAGAATGTAAGCGTTGTACGGATATTGCTCCAAATCAGAGGAAACGTAATCTTTGAAAACATCTGAATCTCCGTTGCCCCGTCAAGTGAAGCGGCTTCATAATAATCCGGCGGAATCGCAGCCATGCTTGCCATATACATTACCATATAATAACCGATTGCCTGCCATACAAGCGCAAAAATAACCGCATAAATCGGAATCTGACCCTCCGACATCCACTGACACGCAAGCACATCTAAACCAATCGCA
>CANAZK010000121.1 GCA_947366105.1 uncultured Lachnospiraceae bacterium
CGAGATAGGAGTCCGTGACTGGAGTTCAGACGTGTGCTCTTCCGATCTAAGAGGTTGATATCAAGCCTATGATCTATAAGCTTGAAGTAAGGGAGAACAGTGTCTATATGCTTGTTGCAACCGGAAGCGTGGAGAACCTAAAACCGGGGCTTGTAATGAAAGCATTTACAAAATATCTCCAAATAGAAGACGGCGCGGTTACATTTTCCCATCATCGTTTGGAAGTATATGCCAATGCAGGCACAGAAAATGCGAAAAAATTTGTTTCGCTGGAAAGTTTAGGTCAGAACATTGAAGCGTAAATTAATCATTACATCCTTTGATAATAAAATATTGACTACGAATATAGAAAACGGAGAAGTAGTCGAAATTCATGTCGATGATTCAGAAATTTCCACCTATCGGCTGGGAAGCGTCTACATCGGAAAGGTAAAAAAGATTGTTCCCAGTATCCATGCGGCATTTATTGAAATCGGAAAAGGCATGGAGTGTTATTATGATATGAATGAGAGGGGAGGCGCCCCCATACGCTCCGGCGATGAATTCATGGTACAGATAAGTAAAGAAGCAGTCAAGACAAAGCAGCCTGCCGTAACAAGAAATATAAGTCTTACGGGAAAATACTGCGTCCTTACGGCGGGAGACAGCCGCATCGGCATTTCAAACAAGATATGCGCCGAAAAAAGCGACGAGCTGAAAAAGGCAATGCAGCCATATAAAACCCGTGAATATGGTTTTATTGTCCGCACCAATGCAAAAAACTGTGAAGTCAAGGAGCTTATTAATGAGGCAGTCCGACTTCGGAAGGAGTATGAACATCTTACAAGCATTGCCGGATCAAGAGTATGTTTAAGCTGTCTGAAAGAATCGCCTGCGCCGTACATTTCTGATTTAAGGAACATTTATCAGGACGGACTTGATGAAATAATTGTCGAAGATAAGTATCTGTATGGGCAGATAAAGGAATATCTTGAATCGGAACAGCCGGAAGACGCCAAGAAGCTCCGCTTGTATGAGGACAAGCTTCTTCCGCTTCACAAACTGTACAGTATTGAGACAAAGCTTTCGGATGCCCTGAGAGAAAAAGTATGGATGAAATCAGGCGCTTATTTGGTAATACAGCCAACGGAAGCTCTTACGGTAATTGATGTAAATACCGGTAAATACATCGGAAAGAAACGGGATGACGCCGCATACTTCAAAATAAATTTGGAAGCGGCAAAGGAAGCGGCAAAGCAGATAAGGCTCCGCAATCTTTCCGGCATTATTTTGGTTGATTTTATCAACTTAGACAGCAAAGACAATATAAACCGGTTATTGGAAGCGTTCAAAGGGTATTTGGCAAGCGATCCTATACAGACGCTGTTAATTGATATTACAAAACTGCAGCTTGTGGAGGTGACGCGTAAGAAAGTAAGAAAGCCTCTTCATGAAATGCTGCATACAAAGAAAGGAGAATGCTGATGACTGCCGATACTGTTATTTTCGACCTTGGAAATGTACTTGTAGAATATGACTGGAAGAGCTGTCTTGCATCTTTTGGATTTGATAAAGAGACTTATGAGGTAATTGCCAACGCCGTTTTTCTGAATGAGGATTGGGAGAAGGGGGATGCGGGAGCTTCACCTGATGAGTGGCTTGCTCTTTTTATTGAAAATGCCCCAGAATATGAAAAAGAGATTCGCCGGGTTTATGAGGAGTTAGAAGGCTGCATAAAATCATATATATACACGCCGAATCTTATAAAATATTTCCGTGACAAAGGATACCGCATTTTTTATCTTTCTAATTATTCGGAATATTTATATGAAAAAACAAAGGATAAGCTTTCGTTTATAGAAACCTTTGACGGAGGCATATTTTCTTATAAAGAAAAATGCATAAAACCAAACAGAGCCATTTACCAAATTCTTCTTGAACGATATGATATTACCGCAGAGAAAGCTCTGTTTTTTGATGACAGACCGGATAATATAGCACAGGCGTGCGAACTGGGAATACAAGGTATTTTATTTACGACCGAAACAGTAAATAAGATTTTAGGATAAGGAAGTTGAATATGAACATTTTATTTTTTTTGAAACCTAAAAGTGAAATCGCATATATCAGAACAGACGATACATTGCGTCAGGCAATTCAGAAAATGGAATATCATAAGTATTCCTCTATACCGATTCTTAATAAGAACGGAAAATATGCAGGAACCATTACCGAAGGGGATCTGCTGTGGGGAATAAAAAATAAGTACAATCTTAGTTTGAAGCAGGCAGAGTACATTCCGATCACGGAGATTGACAGGAGAGCGGACTATACGGCTGTGCGTGCGGATGCAAAGATGGAAGATCTTGTTGCGAAGGCAATGAACCAGAATTTCGTTCCTGTTGTAGATGATCAGGACAACTTTATCGGAATTATTACAAGAAGCGATATTATAGGCTGTCTTAGAGGAGCTATTTCAAAGTAACAGTTCAGACAATATTTCTCAAAAAAGATGTTGACGAAAGATATCTAGAATGCTATAATACAAGAGTATGCCGCACAACGAGGTTATGAGTTCCGCATATGCGGACACCGAAGTTGGCGAGTAATGATAATAGGAGGTGCCATATGTACGCAATTATAGCAACAGGTGGTAAACAGTACAAAGTAGCTGAAGGCGATATCATTAGAGTAGAAAAACTTGGTGTAGAAGCTGGCGAAACTTATACATTTGACCAGGTTCTTGCAGTTAGCGGTGATGAATTAAAGGTTGGTAATCCGACCGTTGCCGGTGCAACAGTTGAAGCTTCTGTAGTTGAAAACGGAAAAGCTAAAAAAGTTATCGTTTACAAGTATAAGAGAAAAACTGGATACCATAAGAAAAACGGACACAGACAGCAGTACACAGCAGTTAAGATTGAGAAAATCAATGCTTAATCCGGTGTCAGAATGGTAGACATAATCATTTATAAGAATGAACAGAATGAATGTGTCGGTTTTGAGACATCCGGTCATGCCGGATTTGCAGAGGCAGGACAAGATATTGTCTGTGCGGCAGTATCAATACTTATTATCAATACAATCAATGCCATTGAAGCTTTCACGAAGAATGAGACAATGCTTGATACGGATGATGGGCGGGGAATTATCCGCTGCCGGATAAAAGGACAGCCTGCAAAGGAAACGACACTATTGTTGGAGACTATGATTCTGGGATTACAGACGATGGTTGATGACGAGAATTACGAGGAATATATCGATTTAACATTTGAGGAGGTGTAAGACCATGATGAAATTAAACCTTCAATTTTTCGCTCATAAAAAGGGAGTTGGTTCTACAAAGAACGGACGTGACTCTGAATCTAAAAGATTAGGTGCGAAAAGAGCTGACGGGCAATTTGTAAAAGCTGGAAATATTCTTTACAGACAGCGTGGAACTAAGATTCATCCAGGAACAAACGTAGGACGCGGCGGAGACGACACATTATTTGCCTTAGTTGACGGCGTTGTAAGATTCGAGAGAAAAGGAAGAGATAAGAAACAGGTTTCTATCTATCCAGCAGCTAAATAAATAAGTGTAACACAGGCTTCAAATCTTCAGGTTTGGAGCCTTGTTTGATATATGAAAGGAACAAGAAATTATGTTTGCAGACAGAGCAAAAATACTTATCCGCTCAGGAAAAGGCGGCGACGGCCACGTCAGCTTTTACAGGGCATTGTATGTGGCAAACGGCGGCCCTGACGGAGGCGACGGCGGAAGAGGCGGCGATGTTATATTTGAGGTGGACAAGGGCTTGAATACTCTGGTCGATTACCGCCACAAAAGAAAATATGTTGCCAAAGACGGTGAAAATGGCGGGAAGAGCCGCTGTCATGGAAAAAATGCGGAAGATATCATATTAAAGGTTCCTGAGGGAACAATTATTAAAGAGGCGGAATCTGATAAAGTCATTGCAGACATGTCCGGCGGCAATACAAGGCAGGTTATATTAAAAGGCGGAAAAGGAGGACTTGGAAACCAACACTTTGCAACAGCAACCATGCAGGTACCGAAATACGCCCAGCCGGGTCAGCCGGGTCAAGAGTTATGGGTAACCTTGGAGCTTAAAGTAATTGCCGACGTAGGACTTGTAGGGTTTCCGAATGTTGGAAAATCTACGCTTTTATCAAGAGTAACCAATGCAAACCCAAAGATTGCCAACTATCATTTCACTACGCTGAATCCAAATTTGGGCGTGGTGGATTTGGAAGGCTCGGAGGGATTTGTTATTGCGGATATACCGGGATTGATTGAAGGCGCTTCAGAAGGCGTAGGACTTGGACATGAGTTTCTTCGTCATATCGAACGTACCAAAATGATGATTCATGTGGTTGACGCCGCATCCACGGAAGGACGGGATCCAATTGATGACATTTATAAAATAAATGCAGAACTGGAAGCTTATAATCCGGAAATCGCAAAACGTCCGCAGGTAATTGCCGCAAATAAAATTGATGTAATTTATGCAGAGGATGAAGACCCGGTGCAGAAAATACGCAAAGAATTTGAACCTAAGGGAATCAAAGTATTTGGTATCTCCGGTGTCTCGGGAAAAGGAATCAAAGAATTATTTTATTACGTGAATGAGCAGCTAAAAACCCTTGACCAGGCGCCTGTTATCTTTGAGCAGGAGTACTTCCCGGAGGACGAACTGATCCATATTGACCTTCCGTATACGGTAACAATGGAAGACGGTATGTATGTGGTGGAGGGACCTAAGATTGAAAAAATGCTTGGTTATACTAATTTGGATTCCGAAAAAGGATTTGCATTCTTTCAAAAATTCCTGAAGGATACAGGCATTCTTGATGAACTTGAAAATGCCGGAATTCAAGAAGGCGACACGGTCCGCATGTATGGATTACAATTTGATTATTACAAATAGAAGAGGAGTACGGTAATGACAACAAAACAGAGAGCTTATTTAAAAAGTCTTGCGATGACAATGGAGCCGGTTTTTCAGGTAGGCAAGAACAGTATGACGCCGGAGCTTACAGCGGCAATTGCAGAAGCGCTGGAAGCACGTGAACTGATTAAGGTCAGCGTACTGAAAAACTGTGCGGATGACCCGAAGGAGATTGCACAGCTTGTTGCAGAGCGCACACGCTCTCAGGTCGTGCAGGTAATCGGTAAAAAGATTGTGCTGTATAAAGAAGGCAAAGATAAGAAAAAGAAAATAGAACTTCCAAAATAATCAAACCGGAGGGATTGTATGAATGTTGGAATAATGGGTGGTACATTCGACCCAATACACAACGGACACTTGATGCTTGGTTCCCGTGCATATGATGATTTCGGATTGGATGAGGTATGGTTTATGCCGAACGGAAACCCGCCGCATAAATCTCAGAGAACATCGGCAGACGATCGAATTGCCATGGTAAATCTTGCAATTCAACCGGATTCCAAATTCCGATTATGTACCTATGAAACAGATAAAACTTCAAAGTCATATTCCTATGAAACATTGGAAAGTTTGAAAATTCTGTACCCTGAACACAATTTTTATTTTATAATAGGTGCGGACTCGCTTTTCAGCATCGAATCATGGAAGGAGCCTTCAAGAGTTCTTGCTGCATGCACCATACTTGCTGCATGCCGTGACGATAAGGAACCTGAAGACGTACAAGAACAGATTCAATATTTGGAGGGGAAATACGCAGCGAAGATTGAACTATTAAGGACCCCGCACATGGACATCTCATCAAGCGACCTCCGAAGAATGGCCGCTTTTGAAATGAATATGGAATCCGTTGTGCCTAAAGCAGTAGCCGACTATATCCAATCCCATGAATTATATAAGGATGTGAGCGTATCATGAAGGAATTAGAACAAATCCGCAGGGAAATTAAAAAACAGCTGGATAAATACAGGTATCATCACACCCTTGGAGTTATGTATACCGCGGCGGCGCTTGCCATGCACTGCGAAATATCTTTGGAAGATGCAATGACAGCCGGGCTTCTTCACGACTGTGCCAAGTGTATTCCCAACGATATAAAAATAGAATTATGTAAAAAATATGAAATTGCACTTACGGAAACAGAACTTCAAAATACGGCTCTGATTCATCCAAAACTTGGCGCATATCTCGCAAAAAGCGAGTATGGCATAGAGAAGCAGGAAATTATAGATGCAATTGCATACCATACGACAGGGCGCCCGGATATGACAATGCTTGAGAAAATCATATACGTTGCAGATTACATTGAACCTGGAAGAGGGGAAGCGCCGAATCTTCCCTATGTGCGGAAGCTTGCTTTTGAAAATATAGATCAAGCCATGTACAAGATTCTTGATGATACTCTCGAGTATTTAAATACCCGCGGCGGTGTAATCGACCCAATGACGGAAAAGACGCACCGCTATTATAAAAATTTGACACAAGAAGGAGGAATTTTATATGGAACAAGCTAAAAAAATGGCAAAGATAGCTTATAAAGCGCTTGATGACAAAAAGGGCGAAGATATTAAAGTAATTGACATTGCTGAAATCTCCGTTCTTGCAGATTATTTTATTATTGCGAATGGTTCCAATGCGAATCAGGTAAATGCTCTTGTAGACAGTGTAGAAGAAGAACTTTCCAAGGCAGGCTTTGCAGTAAAGCAAAGAGAAGGATATGGGCTCGGCAACTGGGTATTGCTTGACTTCGGCGATATCATTGTACACGTATTTGACAAAGAGAACCGTTTATTCTATGACTTGGAACGAATTTGGAGAGACGGTAAACTTGTTGATGTAGACAGTTTATAGGAAATGAACAATGGCACGTAAAATACCAATAGAAACTTCTGCCAGGCATATCCACCTGTCAGAAACTGATTATAAACAATTATTCGGTGAGACGGCACAAATACAGTTTCTTCAGGAATTAAGCCAGCCAGGGCAGTACGTAACAGATGCGAGAGTAACCGTAAAAGGACCCAGAGGGCAGTTTGAACGTGTTGCTGTTCTTGGTCCCTTCCGCAAAAATACGCAGGTCGAGATTTCTGTTACGGATGCCCGTAAGCTTGGAATCCCATCATGTATCCGGCAGTCCGGGGATATCAAAGACACACCGGGATGTACGTTAATCGGATCTGCGGGAGAAATAGAACTTTCGGAAGGTGTAATTGTAGCCAAGAGGCATATTCATATGACTCCGGTTGACGCTGTCCGCATGCATGTGCATGATAATGACAATGTATTTGTCATCGTAAAAAGTTTTGAACGAGCGCTTATATATGCAGATGTAGTAGTTCGTGTGGATCCTAATTTCAGACTTGCCATGCATATTGACACTGATGAGGCGAATGCATTTGCAAATGATGATTCTCCCGAGGGAGTCATTCTGAAACTGTTTGATGATTCTACATATAATTTGAATATGTGGATGGAAGAACTCCAAGACGGGATTAACAGATAAAAAAATAAGATACCGAAGAAATGCAGTCAGGTTTGCCGGCTGCATTTCTTCATTTCTCATTACGTCTTTCTAATTCTTTATCTCATAAAGCGGAATACACCGATAACTTTACCAAGAATCTCCACTTCCCGGACAATAATCGGCTCCATCGTATCATTCTCCGGCTGAAGGCGGTAAATTCCCTCTTCTTTATAAAATGTTTTAACCGTAGCGCCGTCTTCGACAAGAGCAACAACCATCTCACCGTTAGACGCCGTTTCACGTCTTTCTACGAGGACATAATCGCCGTCAAGTATTCCGGCATTAATCATGCTTTCCCCTTTGACTTTCAACATATATGTATCACAGTTCGGCATAAATTCCGTAGGAATAGGGAAGTAGTCCTGAATATTTTCCTGAGCTAACAGCGGTTCGCCGGCAGCGACATGCCCGATAATGGGAACCTGAACCATATCCCGTCTTGTAAGATTAAACGTATCGTCAATAATTTCAATCGCACGCGGCTTTGTCGGGTCACGGCGGATATATCCGTTCTTCTCCAAAGTTTCCAAATGAGAGTGGACGGAAGAGGTGGATTTTAAATTCACAGCTTCGCAGATCTCACGAACTGCCGGCGGATATCCTTTCTGTAAAATCTGCGATTTAATATATTCTAAAATTTCTAATTGCTTTTTGCTGATTTTTCCGCTTGACATAGAAAACCTCCTAGATAAAATTTTAATTTATTTTATTCTATCACATCACTTCCAAAAAGGCAAACAAATGTTTAGAAAATATGTTCGCTATTTTAAGAAAATGTATTGACAAACGTTTGTTCCTCTATTATGATATGTACATACAGAGAACGAACGTTCGCAACAGATGTTCGCAAAGATGAAATAGTATGATGTAATGCATATGGAGGGAGGGACGACAATGAATGTGAAAAAAATTAATAGATTGAGAAAAAGAAAAGCTATAATTTTAAAAAGAAAGATTATGATGTCAGCTTTTGTTGTTACGCTGGCATTCGTTGGAAGCATACGTTTTTGCGGAGTATTATCAAGCGCTCACGAAAATTCAAAGGAGGAAGAAACCTCTTTTAAATATTATAAAAGTATCCGGATTGAACAAGGTGATACATTATGGGGAATCGCCGAACAGTATATGTCAGATGACTATCATTCCATTCAGGAATATATTGACGAGGTAAAAAGAATAAACCATCTGACATCAGATGAGATTTATGATTATGGATATTTAATGATTGCATATTACGATACGGAATATAAAATATAGTACAAATTAAACAGGCTCTCCGTCAGGCAGTGTACCGAACATATTTATTGTTTGGAATACTGCCTGTTTTTAACGTATATATATCTATACGACAAATACCGA
>CANAZK010000122.1 GCA_947366105.1 uncultured Lachnospiraceae bacterium
ACCCACGTATCTAGCTTGGAAGGCTAGTGTTCTACCATTGAACTACACCCGCATATCATCTTATACATTTTATAAAACTATGCCCAGAGCCGGAATCGAACCAGCGACACGAGGATTTTCAGTCCTCTGCTCTACCGACTGAGCTATCTGGGCTTATGTATTTCAGCGCTCTATCTTTGGCACGTTTTATATCATAACAGACTGTTCAAATATTGTCAAGCATTTTTAATTAATTTTTCTGAAATCACACATGGCTTGTATCGCAGAACATTCCATCTCTACAGAGATACAGCCATCCGCTTTTCTCTTCTCAAAATTATTGTTTGTTTCCCTATAAAATGAATCTGTTGTCCATGTCTTTCCTTTCACAAAAGGTATTTTATTTTCTTCCATAAACTTTGCAACTACATCCGCATTTTTTACTGTAATATAATCAGAAGCCGGGGCTCCCGTACTCCTAAAGCCCTTGCGGACGCGATCTATTTTCCCGGCGCCTATATTCTGTGCACAATAGGTTGCTATTGCCGTTCCAAGCGCACCATATGCCTGTGATACAATCCCTTCAATCTTATTGGCTGTGGTAACCCCTGCAATAGCCAGCGCCCCAAACATATTCAATGAAGACTGCATGAGCATGGCGCCAATCGCTACAATCGAAAACTGAAATCACATCGGAATCCCTATGCCAAGCTGTGTTTTCACTAAACTCCTGCTCCGTTTCCAGTCATCTTTACTCAAACGCAGAATCGGTACCTTCTTCATAATATAAACCAGGCAAAGTATTCCTGAAACGCCCTGTGACGTTATCGTTGCGTAGGCAGCGCCTGCCACACCCATGCGGAGTATGACAATAAACAATAAATCCAAAAGTATATTTAAAAATGATGCAAAAACCAAAAAGTAAAGTGGTATTTTGCTGTTTCCGAGCGCACGTAAAACACCTGAAAGCAGATTATAAAGTACCTGAGCGGCTATTCCGGCACAGATTACCATAATATATGAATAAGCATCTGCAAAAATATCCTTAGGTGTATTCATAAAAGGCAGCAGCCATTTCATATCCCACATACTAACAATCGTTATTGTTACCGATATAATAACAGACAGAATCACAGCCGTGCCCGCTGCTTTTCTCATGCCTTTCATGTCTCCCGCGCCAAATCTTTGCGAAACCGGAACTGCAAAGCCCCCCTGTAAGTCCCGATAAAAATCCAAAGATAAAGAACATAATTGTACCTGTCGCCTACTGCTGCCAATGCTTTCGCGCCTACAAACCTACCCACGATAACGGTGTCTACCATGTTATATAACTGCATGAACACGTTTCCGATAAAAATAGAGAATGCAAAATTAATAATTATCCTTGTCGGGTTTCCGATTGTCATATCCTTTTCCATATTATTTTTTGCCCCTCCTCATCACTTGTATGAACTATTATATAATTTTCACAAGATTATCATATGGAACAATAGCTCATTTACATGTACTCATGTCAAATATAAAGTTTCTAAAGTTTCAATTAGCTGCTGCCGCGGCCAGGCACAAACTAAAAGGTCACACAATTCATGTAAACATGAAACGTGTGACCTTTTGTCATTTATATCATATTAAAATTCGCTCATATACTCTCCATGAGCTGCAATCAGTTCATCAACCATGGCAATAATATCCGGAATATTTAATTCCGCTGCCGTATGCGGATCTAACATGGCCGCCTGATAAATTTTCTTTCTGTCTCGGTTTTTTGCCGCCTCAATAGTGAGAAGCTGTGCTGAAATATTGCTGGAGTTCATTGCCGCCAGCTGGGTCGGAAGTGAACCAACATAGCAAGGTGTAATTCCACTGCCGTCTACAAGACAAGGAACCTCTACGCAGGCATCTGCCGGAAGATTGTCAATCAGTCCGTTATTAAGCACATTTCCGCCTATTTTATATGGTTTATTGGTAACAATAGCCTCCATAATATAAGATGCATACTCCAAAGAGCGTGTATGCGTAATCTCACCATTATCCAAAATACCCTGTTTTTCTTTTTCCCATCCTTCAACCTGACGAACACAGCGACGAGGATATTCATCCAAAGGAATATTATACTGCTCAATCATTTCCGGATATCTGCTCTTAATGAATAAAGGACTGTATTCCGCATTATGCTCGCTTGATTCCGTACAATAGTAACCTAAATGGCGGATGTATTCATAACGTATCATATCATCATGCTTCTCAGAGGTATTTTTTTCTTCTGCTCTGCGGCGTATTTCCGGGTAAAGGTCATTTCCGTCCTTATCATAAATCTCCAGCAGCCATGCCATATGGTTAATACCTGCGATTTTTTCTGTACGACCTTCTAATTTCTCCTCCATGCCCAAAGCTTTTAGCAGATGTTCAGAACAAACCTGCACACTGTGACATAAACCTATTGTTTTGATTTTTGTATAACGCTGCATATAGCCTGTCAGCATTGCCATTGGATTGGTGTAATTCAGAAAATACGCATTCGGACATACCTCTTCCATGTCTCTTGCAAATTCCTCCAAAACAGGGATTGTCCGTAAAGCACGCATAATTCCGCCGATACCCATTGTATCTGCAATAGTCTGTCTTAAACCGTACTTTTTAGGAATCTCAAAATCTATAACGGTACAAGGTTCATAACCTCCCACCTGAATTGCATTTACAACAAACGTGGCGTCTCTAAGAGCATCTTTTCGATTCTCAACTCCTAAATATGTGTGGATGGAAGCCCGATTGGCATTTACATTTTTGTTGATTGCAGATAAAATTATATATGAATCCTGTAAGCGTTCTTTATCAATATCATATAACGCAATTTCTGCTTCACATAATGCAGGCGTACTCATACAATCACCAAGAACATTTCTCGCAAATATAGTACTTCCCGCGCCCATAAACGTAATTTTAATCATAACGTACACGCTCCTTTTTCATTTATATTTATTGAAGTTTTATTAATCTCAGTATATAATGTAACTTAAAAACAAGATAGAAAAATTGTTTCATAAAATTGTCATTTTGTTGTATAAAAAGAGATGAGGTGAAAATTTGAGGGTTTGCTATTGTGGAAAAGAGGACTGTTTGAGCGAGCATTTTTTTGGTCCGGCCGTAAGGACACATTACTTAATTCATTTTATACTAAAGGGAAAAGGCATATACAAAACAGAATGCGGGTATTTTGAGCTGGAGAGAGGAAAAGCCTTTTTAATCCGGCCTGGAGAAATTTCTTACTACAGAGCAGATGTTGAAAATCCATGGAGTTATGCATGGGTTGCCTTTGAGGGAGAAGATGCGCAGAAACTTTTGGAACGTTACTACCCAAATTTGAAGTACCCTGTATGTGATATAGAAAATATGTCGGCCGCTCTCGCCGCTTTCGACGCACTTTTGGAGATATTCGGGAAAATGCACACTCAACGTGAGAATATATTAGGATATTTCTATTTGATAATGGGAAGTTTGGCAATGACGGCAAAAGGAATAGAAATACCTGAAAAAGAAAGCTACTATAAAAAGGCGGTTTCCTTTATTCAACGTAATTATAGTTATCCGATCCAGATTCAGGAAGTAGCAGATTATGTGGGCATTGACAGGACATATCTGTATCGCATTTTTGTAAGCCAAACAGGACAGTCGCCCAAAGAATATTTAAGCCAGTACCGTTTATTCAAAGCAAAGGAAATGTTGTGCGATACGAATTACCGCATTACTGAAATTGCTTATTCCTGCGGATATCATGACTCTTCCACTTTTTGCAAACATTTCCAAAAGGAAGAGAAAAAGTCTCCTTTAGAATATCGGGGAACGAGAAACAGCCGGCCTTTACTGGATGATTGGAAAATGACGGAAAAGTAGATATCCCTTAAAGGCTTCATCAGTATATCTCCAATATGCAATCCTTGATATTGAGGGCCACTAAAAGGTAGTGAATAAATGCAACTGTTTCGACGTTATCTTTTCACAAGTCCTTTGTGTGCCCTCATATCTTATATGAAATTCCGCTAATACGGAAATCATTCCATTACTAACCTGAAATTATATTCTGCGATAAAATAAATACAAGTATTTAATACCCAAATATATCCGGTTACACTATCTTTACTTGCTAAATTCTGCACTTTCAATATTTCAGTTAAATCCAGTCTTTCAAAATATTCTTTATATTTGTTCTCCGGAATCTGATATTGTCCGTATTGAATTTAGGCAAAAAAGATGTAAGAAGTCCATGATGCCCTTCTACGATTAGCAAATTTTGGCTTCGTTTTCTTGCCTTGCCTCGATAATTATTCATATTTATCAAACTCCCCACTGATGTACATCTTTTCAAGATTGTGACCCTCTCGCAACTCTCTTTCCGTTGCATTACAAAGCGCAGTCAATGTACCCGCTTTTGACAAAATAAACAAACAATCTGGTCGTATCAGTCGATTTGTCATCAAATTAGTATTATGAGAAGTCATAATAATCTGACATTTAGGATATCTTTTCTTAAAAAAGTTTATCACTTTCTCTGACATTTCATAATGATAAAATGCGTCAAATTCATCTAAATATATAAAAGATGGAGCCCAACTTTTAGGAATCAATCGCCTATATAAATCAACTAAGGCTAAAGTTCCACTGGAAGCATTTTCATAAAACGGTACTAATTTCTCATGTCCAAAATATAACTCTCTTTGACCATCTGGTAATTTTTGTAATATCAATTTGCACTCTATGCCCATTTCATTAAGAAAATCTTCTAAATCTTTTAATCTATTTGGATCCTCTAGTAACTCATAAAAAGTATTATTCATTCTTCTTGAAATTCTTAACATTGCATTTCCGGCTGTAATCATAAGCATTCTTCTAGTATAATTAGCTAATTTAATTACAATAGAATCATTGTTCAATGCAACATTACTTATTAACCATCTCAAAAATGGTAACTTAGGCTCTTGAAGTTCTTCTTCATCGCCAATATCTACTGATTGTAAATATCTATCTATACTAGCCGTTTCTGCATTTATATATTTAAGATTCTTAAAATCAAATTTATTATTTTCAAAATCACAGCTAAAAATAGTTTTTCTGTTAATGAGCAATTCTTCATTCCTAAGTTCTTGATTAGAAAATCTAGCATAGCGATATACTAATTCATTATTTTCAAACCTAAACTCATATGAAAAAGTTGCCGTTTCGTCTACTGAATCCGCATTAAGAAATACTCCTGTATCAACATAATGCCACACGCCAAACATTGTTGTACATATATCAATTAACGCCTTTCCCAAATTTGTTTTTCCCGTCGCATTCCTACCATAAATCAACATTTTGCTGATAGTTCCATCAGTGATACAATCTGTACTAAATTGATACCCTGCAGTGTTTTCAAAATCTATAGATATTTCATCTTTAAAATTTTTGTAATTTTTCAATGTAAATTTCTTTAACATTTTCATGCCGTCCTTTCATATAAATTATTTACACACAAATCCATGATTACAGTATAACCATTTTTACAGCCTTCCACAATGGATTTCCGTAATTTTTTTACGGCAATTTCATATTATTCTTCTTAATATCTTTTGCTTTTTCCCAAAATATAACCATATCGAATTTTTTGCACAAAAAAACATCCACCTAATAAAAGATGAAATGCCTTATGACTTTACTCTGCTAAATTATATGTACAAATCAGTGCCATACTCTATTACCTCCTTATAGTTTAATCTGTATTTCAGTATAAAAGCTACTGACATAAATCCAGTAGCTCTTTTTGATAAAACATATAATTGTTCTTATTATGGATTTTTTGCGGTTCTCTTCCTCACTTATACTTTTTAGCCCAAACGAAATCGTGACCCGCCACATGCACATCCTTAAGAATCATCCGCTCCCCTGTAAACAAGTTCTCGAATTCTCCCTCTTCGTCTATCCATGCGGTTCTGTCCCAGTCATTGAAGTTAAATAATCCGATAAACCGCTCGCCGTCTATCATCCTCACAATGCCCAGAATCGAATCGTCTTTCACATCATAAGTATACACATCCGCATCGGAATTGAAAACCTTTTCCTCTCTCCTGATTGTCTCTAATTTATCAAGAGCCGCGAAAACCTTACCTTCCACAGTTGCGGCATCCTTGCATTTTTCTGCATTTGCCCAGTCAAATGCACCCCGATGGATGTATCTGGAATCATCCCATTTATCCGGGTTTTCTTTATAGCTGTAATCATTTACCTGCGCAATCTCATCACCGCTATACAGCATCGGAATTCCCGATTGTGTAAGCATATAGGCATGAAGCATGATATCCATACGGATTGCATGTGCCATCTTTTCCTCATCTTCCTCGAATCCTGCGCTCTCGATGCCGCACATAGAGGCCGTCGTTCCGCAGAATCTTGCGTCCTGAGTTACCGGGTCATCATTATAAAGTTCTCCGCGGCTTGCACTTTCCGGAAGTCTTCCCGTGAAGAAATCATTTAAAAACCGCTTATGCTGAGCCTCTTTCATCCCCCACCATTTCAGCGTGTCAAAATCAAGTCCCCAGCCGATATCATCATGACATCTCAGATAATTTAAGAATGTATATTGTTTTGGAAGTCCGTTTACGCTGTCCATCTGCTTCTTTAAAAGCCGGGTATCCTTCATTGCCACACTGCTCCATGTAGTAGCCATGGTCGTCACATTGTAAAGCATATGGCACTCTGGTTTGTCCACCGTTCCAAAATACGGTACAACCTTTGCCGGTTCCATCACCACCTCGCCAAGCAGGATGACCGCCGGGCATACAATCTCGCCTATGATTCGCATCATCCTCACAATCGTATGTACCTGCGGGAGATTCCGGCAGCTGGTCCCCAGTTCTTTCCAAATATAAGGTACCGCATCAATACGTATAATATCAATCCCCTGATTTGCAAGATAGAGGAAATTGTACATCATCTCGTTGAATACCCTCGGATTTCTGTAATTCAAATCCCACTGGTACGGATAAAATGTGGTGAGCACATGGCATCCCATTTCTGGCAGATAGGTAAAATTCCCCGGCGCCGTTGTCGGAAATACCTGTGGCACCGTCTTCTCATATTCCGCCGGAATATCGTAACTATCGTAGAAGAAATAGCGGCTCATATATTCGCCCTCGCCGTTTCTTGCCCGTCTCGCCCACTCATGATCCTCGGAAGTGTGGTTCATAACAAAATCCATGCACACATTCATTTCTTTTTTATGACACTCTTCCGTGAGTGATGCCAAATCCTCCATGGTTCCAAGAGACTCTTTCACTTTACGGAAATCAGATACCGCATAACCGCCGTCTGAACGTCCTTTCGGCGAATCCAAAAACGGCATCAGATGCACACAGTTTACATTACAGGATTTTAAATAGTTAAGCTTCTCCTGCACGCCTTTTATATTTCCGGCAAAATTATCAATATACAACATCATGCCGAGCATGTCGTTTCCCTTAAACCAATCCTGATTCTTCTCACGCTTTACATCCCTGTTATGAAGTTTTGAAGAGCGGTCCTTGTAATATTCATACATCTGATCACAAAGTTCCGCGAACATAGAGCTATTTCCATAAAGTTCCATGTAAAGCCAACGAAGTTCATCATGATGTCTCTCCATTCTTTTCTGAAATATAAGCTCTTTCTTTCCCATCTTCCAATCCTCCTGCCGGCTTTCCTATAATAATTCAGCCGCAACCATAATCTTATCAATCTTGCCCGAAAGCTGATGTCTTAGGTCATACACAATATTACTCAGGACATACCTGCCGCCATTCGCAAATATCTCAATAATATTGCCGTTCACAAAAATGTCTAACTCATATCTTCCCTCAAGTTTTGGCGTATCCGATGTGAGACGGTGATTTTTATAATGTTTAAACACTTTGCTTCTGTCTGCTTTTAAAATATCTTCTTCTATATATATACGATATCCGCCAATATCTACAAATTCATGCGGCGCCAGTCTTGTCTGAATACGGTACGGCTTTGTAAAGTCGAGCATCTCATCATCCTCCAGCACTTTCGACATATAGCTGTCTACCGCCGGATGCACTTTAAAATAAATGTGCCCGTCCTCTACCTCAACAACTCTCGGCTGAGTCATCATACCGTTCCAGTCACTCCGGTCATCTGCCTGCACCTCACAAGGCATCCGCATCCATCCAATCATTACCCGCCTGCCGTCTGCATCCACATTTGACTGTACCGCATACAGATCAAGCCCGTAATCGACAAACTGATATTTCCCCGGAAGACTTAAGTCACATGTCTTTGGTTCAAACTCCGCCAAAGCGCAGAGTGCATTGTGCATATATTCTTTCCCGTCATCCAGTATATACATCGGAGAACCCATAAACACCCGGTCGTTTCCTATCTTAAACAAATCCGGACACTCCAAGATCCTCCCGTATCTGCCTCCGCGGTACTGGTTCACATACTCCCAGTGCACCGCATCCGAGCTACGGTAAAAAACAACCCTTCCGGCTTTTTCGGCGATCGTGCTTCCAAGGATCATATAATACATACCATCCTCTTCCCACACCTTCGGGTCCCTTGTATGTTTGGAATGTGCAATCTCTTCCACACGGCTTACCGGAATGATTTCTTTCTTATCCTTCCAGTTATCAAAATGAAATCCATCATAGGAACGAATCATTGCCTGACTCGTCACATAATCATCTCCCTCTGCACAATGGATGTTATTCTCATCCACACTCAA
>CANAZK010000123.1 GCA_947366105.1 uncultured Lachnospiraceae bacterium
ATACGAAGCTCTGTCATAAGAGGCTTAATGCCGATTGCGTCCGAAGTTCTCACTTCATGGTTTGCTGAGAGAATCACACAGCTTACCCGCTCTTCATTTAAGATTTCAATTGCTTCTTTCAATCTATTTTTCAAATGTCAATCCTCCTCTTTTAAGCGCCGTATAGAGAAGAGGAAGCACAAGGAGCTGAACTGCAATTCCGGGAATACCCGACACAACTCCGCCGAAAAACGCCGCCTGATTTGCAAATGGCGCTGAAAAATGCAGAAGCTTCACGCCAACAGCCAGCGCCGCGCCGTACAAAATTCTTCCTGCCGCCATTGCCGTAACAAGACTTACATATACATTCGTTTTTCGAATCATAATTCCCGTTACGATTCCGTATGCAGCCAGCTCAACAAGCATAAAATACACCTTCGGAACCGGCGGCATTCCTGTCAGAACAGAACTCAGAATCGGAACGAGGAGCCCCACAATTCCGCCATAATATGGTCCAAGAAGAATTCCCGCCATCAAAACCGGAATATGTATCGGTAAAAAGGTTCCTCCTGCGCTCTGCCCAAACATATGAAACGCCTGCGGAAGAAGAATCCCAAGCGCAGTCAAAACGCCGCCAAACGCCATCTTCGCCGCCTTGCCGCTTGTATTTATTTTCTCCGTCTCTTTTGATTTCATTCCAGTTCCTCCTATAAATGTTGTAAATTCCGCAAAATTTTATAATGCTGCTATCTCTTTCAGCCTTTCAATAATCGGCAGATGCTGTGTACATGCTCTCTCGCATTTTCCGCATGCGATACAATCTGCCGCCGGCTCTTTGGCAATACCCCAGTGACCGTCAAGACGATCCTTAACAGCGTCGTCTTTTCCTGTAAAAATTTTCTGATTGTATGAATCCATAAATTTCGGAATTTCAATTCCTTTCGGACATCCCTTACAATAACCGCAGCCCGTGCAGAGATTATTTAATGCAACCCCTTTGTCTGCGTAATCCTCTACAATTTCCTTTGCCGGTTTCTCTTCCAAATTCTCTACCGCTTTTACCGCATCATCAATATGTTCTTTTGTCGTACATCCCGCAAGCGTAATCGTTATCTCCTTATGAGACGCCACAAAGCGTAACGCCGCCTGAGGAACCGTTAAATCCGTGCCCTCTGTCAAATACCGGAATGCATCCGGGTTCTGCGGAATCATGCCGCCGCCCAATGGATTCATAACTACAACTCCCATTCCGTTCTGATGCGCAGCCTCGATTCCACTCTGTCTGAACCGATAGTTAAGAGCGTTATAGCCAATCAGCATCCCTTTAAACTTTCCTGTTTCTACAACTCTCTCAATATCATTTCCCTGCATATGCGATGAGAACACAATATTGCGGATCAGTCCTTCTGATTTTGCCTCCTCAAAGAATTTATAAAGAACCTCCATATGCTTCTGCCATGACTCTAAATTCAGCATACACCACATATGGTAAAAATCTATGTAATCTGTCTTTAATCTATCTAAAGACGTCTCCAGTCTTTTTCTGAAAGCATCTCTTGTCGGATTGTCTCCAAGGGTACCGAAATTTGTCTTGGATGTCACATATACATCGCTTCTTTTCACCTGAGAAAGTGCGATACCTGTCACAATTTCACTCTTATCGTCACAGTAAAACGGCGCTGAATCCCAATAATTGATGCCTTTCTCCAACGCATACAACGGAATCTCCGCACATTTTTCAAATCTTCCCGCCGCAATGTCGTCATCATCATACCGCATTGTTCCAAGACCGATTGCCGACACCTTCATCCCTGTGTTTCCATACTCTTTGTAGTACATAATTTCCCTCCTATAAATGATTACATGAAAATTTCCCTATGAGCTTCCTAAGTTCCCATATTATAAAAGCGGCAGTATCGAAGATACCACCGCTTTTGTAACTGCCGATGACCGGACTCGAACCGGTACATAGTCGCCTACGTCAGATTTTGAGTCTGATGCGTCTGCCAATTCCGCCACATCGGCATATACCCGACTTTTCAAAGCCGAGTATTATGTTATCACAAATTACATAAAATTACAAGCCAAATTTTCAAATTCTTTCATTCTTTAAATTTGTCGGAATTTTACATTCCAAATGCCGCCTCAGCTACCGCGGCTATATCTGTTTCGCTGGCTGCATAAACATTATCGCTTCCCTTTGTAACCTTAACATCCATTGTAACTTTCTCGCCGTATTCAATATTGCTCACTCTAGCAGCAAGATCATCATAAAAGAGCTGTGTCAAATGTTCCAATATTTCTTCCTCAGTAGGAACCTCTTCTCCGGCGGCTACTTTTTCCTGCAGTTCTGTTGCATACTGTTTTTGAATTTCAGTCAAACTCTCTTGAAATGAATCAAAGCATGTCATCGGCTCTACTTCTACAACAACAATTGTTGTTTTGCCATCCTCTTTTGTTTCCTTTATCGTATATTTTGCCGATTTTAATAAATCAACAAAAACTTTGCGAAATTTTTCTTTATTGTCGTCCGAAAGAGATAAACTTTCATAAAGTTCCACAAAGCTGTCGATTTCTTCATTATATATTTTTTCTGCCTCTTCCTTCTTAGACTTTGTAAGTTTTATATATTCATCATGCTCACCTTTTAAGTGTGAATCAAGGGTTGCCTTTACATACGCACCGCAGTCAAATTTACCGCATGCGCCTAATACAAACATAACAGCTGTCAGCATAATCGCAATTAGACTTTTTGTTCTCATTCTTTTCATATTTCTCCTCCTAATCCGGCTTGTACTTATGTTCCTATCTTAGCACTTTCAATCACAAATGTCTACTCTGTTCCACCAACTTTTTGCCTATGTCAAAGCAGTCAAACGTAGCAAAATAATCCTTTGGTTCTTCTGCCCTTCTGATTAGCTGCGCAGTTTTGTCTTCTTTAAGAAGAATCTCTGCCGAACGGAGTTTTCCATTATAATTATATCCCATAGAGAACCCGTGGGCGCCGGTATCATGAATAACCAGCACATCTCCGATTTGTATCTTTGGAAGCATGCGGTCAATTGCAAATTTGTCATTATTCTCACAGAGAGAGCCGGTCACATCATACATATGGCTGCACGGCTCGTTTTCCTTACCCATGACGGTAATATGGTGATAAGCCCCGTACATTGCCGGCCGCATAAGATTTACTGCACAAGCGTCGCATCCGATATACTCTTTGTGCGTATGCTTCTCATGAATTGCAGTTGTCACAAGACAGCCGTAAGGACCTGTCACAAACCTCCCAAGTTCGGTGTAAATAGCCACATCTCCCATGCCCGCCGGAACAAGCACTTCTTCATAAACCTTTTTAACGCCGGCACCGATGGCTTTTATGTCGTTCGGCTCCTGCTCCGGTTTGTAAGGAATCCCGATTCCGCCTGAAAGATTGATAAAGCTAATATGCGCCCCTGTTTCCTTCTGCAGTTTTACAGCCATTTCAAACAATACCTTTGCAAGCATCGGATAATATTCGTTTGTCACTGTATTGCTTGCGAGAAATGCATGAATCCCGAATTCCTTTGCTCCCTTGGCTTTTAATGTCTTAAACGCCTCAAAAAGCTGTTCCGTTGTCATTCCGTATTTCGCGTCTCCCGGATTGTCCATAATATCATTGCTGATTTTAAACAGTCCTCCCGGATTATAACGGCAGCTTATAGTTTCCGGTATATAGCCGATTGTCCTCTCAAGAAAATCAATGTGCGTAATATCATCCAAATTGATGATCGCTCCCAGCCGTTCCGCCAGCTTATACTCTTCTGCCGGCGTGGCGTTGGACGAAAACATGATGTCCCTTCCAACGGCTCCTACGGCTTCCGAAAGCATAAGCTCTGTATAAGAAGAGCAGTCGCAGCCGCAGCCGCATTCCTTTAAAATACGGATTAAAAACGGGTTGGGATTTGCTTTCACTGCAAAATATTCCTTATATCCCGGATTCCATGCGAACGCTTCCTGTAAGGATTTTACATTTTCACGAAGCCCCTTCTCATCATACAAATGAAACGGAGTCGGGTATTCTTTTATTATCATATCTAACTGTTCCTTGGTCACAAATGTTTTCTTTTCCATTTTTCGTTTCTCCCTCGTATATTAAACAATGTCGTTTTTCTATTTCATTTAGCAGCCTCTTTATTTTATATGTTCATGCGTAAAAAGATGATCAGAGCAATATTCGTAAGCTCCGTTGCATTTTGAGCAATATCTAAATTCCAAATTAGGGTCGTCCAATTCTGTTCTTCCGCATACTGCACACTTGTGTCTTGCCCCTGCCGCAGCCGCAGCCTTATTCACATGTGCGTTTCTGATATCCCTTTGAAACTGCTTTTTCCGGCGCACCTGCTTTGGAGAGTATGCCTTAAAATTCCGCGAAGATAAATAAAAAACAACGAAATTCATAATGGACACTGCCGCCGCAATCGCATTCGCATGATAATAGAACCCGAAAGGACTTCCGCCATATGCCGGCATAAACGCCTGCAAAATGGTATATCCGAAAAATACCGCGTCCAAAATTGCCAAATATTTAACCTTTACCGGAATAACAAAGAATACTAAAAATTCTACATTCGGATACAGCATTGCAAATGCAAAAAACAATGACAAATTCAGATATCCTGTGCCGATAGCCAAAGAATACCCTGTCACAAAATATACTATAAACGCCGCAATAATGTGGAACAGTACGCCCGAGAAGAAATACAGGTTAAATCTAAAAGCTCCCCACTGCGCTTCAAGGTTCTGCCCGATCATATAATATAAATGCAGCGCAAACACAAGAAAAATCAGAGATATCGGCAGCGGTTCTATGATAAACGTCACAAGTCTCCATACCTGTCCACGCAGAATCGCGGATACATCCAGTGATAAATATGTGCTGTAAAATCCCGGACTCAGCATATTTAAAGCATATCCCACAATATAAAAAATAGTAATATAAAGCATCAGATTATTGATTGCATAGCGCCCAAATTTTCGTTCTAATTTTTGAATCCAATTCATAAAAAACATACTCCTCCATATATACTTATATAACATATGTGTAATTCTACATTTAATCCCTGCGTTTGTCAATTACATCGTTTTTTATAGAAATAATCCACAAATTTTCAATTGTCTTTTTTTTATGATTGTCGTATAATGTAGTGTACTGTAAAAACGCGTATACATTTAATAGGAAATAATAGATAATATTACAAGCGAGGAGCAAAAATGAATCAGAAAATATTATATACACTGGGAATCGATATTGGTTCCACCACAGTTAAAATTGCTGTATTAAACGCTGAGAACGAAGTTTTATTCTCGGACTATGAACGGCATTTTGCAAATATTCAGGAGACATTATCCGATCTTATCGGGCGTGCAATCTATAAATTAGGCGCAATTGATGTTTCCCCTATTATCACGGGATCCGGAGGTCTTACACTGGCCGCACATTTGGGCGTTCCATTTGTCCAGGAGGTTATCGCAGTATCAACCGCCCTTCAGGATTATGCCCCGCAGACAGACGTCGCAATCGAGCTTGGCGGTGAAGATGCAAAAATCATTTACTTCGAGGGCGGCAACGTAGAACAGCGCATGAACGGAATCTGTGCCGGCGGCACCGGCTCATTTATCGACCAAATGGCTTCTCTTCTTCAGACTGACGCCATGGGGCTGAATGAATATGCCAAAAATTATCAGGCATTATATTCCATCGCAGCCCGCTGCGGTGTATTTGCGAAATCGGATATTCAGCCGCTGATAAATGAAGGGGCTGCAAAGGAAGACCTTTCCGCCTCTATTTTCCAGGCGGTAGTCAACCAGACAATCAGCGGTCTTGCCTGCGGCAAACCAATCCGCGGACATATCGCTTTCCTTGGAGGACCTTTACACTTCCTTTCAGAGCTTCGAGAGGCGTTTATCCGCACCTTGAAACTGGATGACGAGCATATCATTGCCCCGAAGCATTCACATTTGTTCGCAGCAATTGGTTCTGCACTCAATTCAAAAAAAGATATTTCCGTATCGTTAAGAACAATGCAGACCCGTTTGGCGAACCGAATCCATATGGATTTTGAAGTGGAGCGCATGGCCCCTCTTTTTGAAAACAAGGCGGAATATGACGCATTTGAAGCACGCCACGCCAAGCATCAGGTTCCGGTAAAGGATCTTGCTACATACCGCGGGAAATGTTTCCTTGGAATTGACGCCGGTTCCACCACAACAAAGGCCGCCCTCGTAGGAGAAGACGGAACCCTTCTGTATTCTTTCTATCAGGGAAATAACGGCGATCCGCTGGGAACAACCATCACGGCTATTAAAGACATACACAAGCATCTGCCGGAGGGGGCAAAAATCGTACACTCCTGTTCTACAGGCTACGGCGAAGCATTAATCAAAGCCGCTCTCCTGCTTGACGAGGGCGAGGTTGAGACCGTATCACATTACTATGCCGCCGCTTTCTTTAATCCGGATGTGGACTGCATCCTTGACATCGGCGGTCAGGACATGAAATGTATAAAAATTAAAAATCATACCGTAGACAGCGTACAATTAAATGAAGCCTGTTCCTCCGGATGCGGTTCATTTATTGAAACATTTGCCAAGTCGCTCAACTATTCTGTGGAAGATTTTGCCCATGAAGCGCTCTTCGCACAAAATCCGATCGACTTAGGAACACGCTGTACCGTATTTATGAATTCGAAAGTAAAGCAGGCGCAGAAAGAAGGAGCTTCCGTAGCCGATATCTCTGCCGGACTTGCATATTCCGTCATAAAAAATGCACTTTACAAAGTTATCAAAGTATCGGACGCATCAGAGCTCGGCAAGAATATCGTCGTACAAGGGGGTACCTTCTACAATAACGCGGTGCTTCGAAGTCTTGAAACCATCGCAGACTGCGAAGTTGTCCGTCCTGATATAGCAGGTATTATGGGCGCTTTCGGCGCCGCCCTTATTGCACAGGAGCGTTACAGTGAATGCAAGGGAACAACCATGCTTCCGCTTGAAGAGATTGAAAACCTCGAATACACAACAAGCATGGCAAAATGCAGAGGCTGTACAAATAATTGCCGTCTGACAATCAATAATTTCAGCGGCGGCCGCCGTTTCATCACAGGAAACAGATGTGAAAAAGGTCTTGGAAAAGAAAAGAAAGTCTCTGATCTTCCAAACCTATTTGAATATAAAAATCAACGTTATTTCGGATATATTCCGCTTACAGAAGACGAGGCCCAAAGGGGAACGGTAGGAATTCCGCGTGTATTAAATATGTATGAGAACTATCCGTTTTGGTTTACTTTTTTCAACGCGCTTAGATTCCGCGTGATACTTTCACCTGCCTCTAACCGCAAGATTTACGAGCTTGGTATCGAATCCATTCCAAGTGAATCGGAATGTTATCCCGCCAAGCTTGCCCACGGCCATGTAGAATGGCTCATCCGCGAAGGCGTACCTTTTATCTTCTATCCGTGTATTCCTTATGAACGTCAGGAATTTGAGGACGCAAATAACCATTACAATTGTCCGATCGTGACATCCTACGCGGAAAATATTAAGAACAATATGGACGCCGTCACAAACGGCTCTGTGGAATTCATGAACCCGTTCATGTCGTTTAAGAACGAGGAAACACTGTCCTCCCGCCTTATCGAAGAATTAAGCGGCAGATTTTCCATTCCGCACAGTGAAATTAAAAACGCGGTTCATTTAGCATGGGATGAATTGAACGCCTGCCGTGAGGATATGAAAAGAAAAGGAGAGGAAACAATCGCCTACCTTGACAAAACAGGAAAGCGGGGCATTGTTCTTGCAGGACGGCCGTACCACATTGACCCGGAGGTACACCACGGCATTCCTGAGCTGATTAACTCATATGATATCGCCGTGCTGACGGAGGACTCCGTATCCCATTTACATAAAGTAGAGCGTCCTCTTATCGTTATGGATCAGTGGATGTATCACTCGCGGTTATACGCAGCGGCAAATTTTGTCAAAACGAAGGAAAATTTGGATTTAATCCAGCTGAATTCATTCGGCTGCGGTTTGGACGCCGTGACAACCGATGCAGTTGCCGACATTTTAACAAAATCAGGAAAAATCTACACCTCCCTTAAAATTGACGAGGTGAATAATCTAGGCGCCGCAAGAATACGTATCCGTTCTCTTCTCTCCGCAATCCGTGTCCGAGAGAAGAAATATGTTGAGCGTCAGATTCAGCCCTCTTCCATTACAAAAGTGCCGTTCACGAAAGAAATGCGAGGAAATTACACGATTCTCTGCCCGCAGATGTCGCCGATTCACTTTGACATTGTTGCGCCGGCGATGCGTTCATGCGGCTATAATATTGAGGTGCTTGAAAACCATAAATCCGCAGTAAACGTAGGATTAAAATATGTGAATAACGATGCCTGCTACCCTTCCCTCATAGTTGTCGGGCAGATAATGGAGGCAATCCTTTCAGGCAAATACGATACGGATAAGCTTGCCGTTATTATCACACAAACCGGCGGAGGCTGCCGCGCTTCCAACTATATCGGATTCATCCGGCGCGCCCTTGAAAAAGCCGGCTATGCAAATATTCCGGTTATCTCTCTTAACCTAAGTGGTTTTGAAGATAATCCGGGCTTCAAACTTACGCTGCCGCTCTTAATGAAGGCTGTGTATTCACTGATA
>CANAZK010000124.1 GCA_947366105.1 uncultured Lachnospiraceae bacterium
TGCCATTTCCACATCTATGTTTCCGCAATTTGCCTCTACCATCTGTTCCATAACCTCATAACGGTCCCACGTAGTTTTAGAACAGGTATATTCTTCTTCGTCCTCCGCAAATACATTATGATTTGAATGTACCAGATATCTGTCTCCCCATTTTACATATACCCTGTTCGGAAAACATTCAACACTGGCAAAAATTCCGCCTTTGTCCGCCACGCTGAACTGGTTCGGAATATCATGAGGAATCTCCTGCAGATATACCACTGCCTCCTTCGCTGTTTCCAGTTCCAAGAGGTGCCGGATAATGACATTTGTCGGAACACCGTTTCCTACGACACCGTTATCAATATACGTCCACATAACGCAAAGTCCCCGGTTATTAATCCCCATGTATGCCGGTATCCCCGGGTGCGTATAGGTCAATACCTCTTTTTCTCCGTCTATATGATGCACTACGGCATCCAACTGGTAAAGCCACTCCGTAAAACACTCGTCATTTGTCTGCCCGGCTATCACTTTATTGTCTTTGGTTGCCTTTGGCGCCGCTATAAACGCAGTACACTTATCCGCCACCTGGTCTCTTGCAAATGATTTCTCGTAAGCCGTTGTCAGGGCAAGTATTTGCTCGAATTTCATCTGCGCCCCTTCTGCCATTCCATATAGCTCTTCTAATACTTCCGGCGCCCACTTTTCAATCATCGGTATGTAACGCTGCGCAATTTCTTCCCATTTTGTATAATCAAAATTTTCTTTATTCTTATAATATTCGGTCTGATTCTTATAGTTTGTCAGAATCTGTTCCCGCAGCTTTTCGCCTTCTTGATATCCCCTTTCTCTAGCGCTTCCCGTAACCTTAACATATCTCTGATACATATTTATTTCTCTCCATTATTCTTTATTTCACCAAACCCAAATATGGCGATATCATTATAATTATTGCAGCCGCAACCAATAACGGCACTAATATCTTACATGCTTCCTTCACATAAACCGGATACGGCACGTTCGTAAGCTCCAGCACACCCATCTTAGTAGCATCCGGATACAGTCCGCTTGCCATAAAATTAACACCTACCGTAAATGCAGATACCAGCATCATTTGGCCGCCTTCCGTACCTATAGATGTTCCTGCATACAACGCCATGGCAATGGCGCCGAGAATCGGCATCATCATACCTGCCATACCGCTGGTACTCTGAATAAAGAGCGCTGCTATAATAAAGACTATAATTGCTCCTATTGCAAACCCCCATGCCGGAATATTCTCCAATGCATTTCTGATCCAGTAAACAAATGTAATGCTCATGCCTGATGTACTGTCTCCCATAATCAGAGATATACCTCTGGATATAGAAACAACCAGTGTAAGGCTTATCAGTTCCGATGCTCCCCTTACAAATTCCGTTACGAAATCAGCCTGGGACATCTTATTAATAACTGCGACAATCACAGCGCCAATTAAAAATACAATAGAAAATTCGTCAAAATACCAGTCTCCGAGCGGTGTAAAGCCTGACGCTCCCAAAAGATTTCCGAGTACAGGCACATGCTCGCCGAGCCATGCCGCCGGTGCGTTGACCACTTCATACATCGTCTGGTCTCCCGCCGGAATAGCGCTCCACGGAATATATCCGAGTACGATTATAACAATCATCACTCCGAATACAATCAAAGACCATATTCTTCTCTTGTTAAATTCCGGGAATTGCGAAACATCGGATTTCGCGGATAAAGTATTAATATTCTTCAAGTCATACAACGCTGATTTTGTCTTGTCCTTCTTTACCCTCTCCGCATAACGGATTATCAATATTGCACCCACAACATATAATACCGCAAAAAGGAGTATACGCATTGCAATTCCTGTTCCCAAAGACAACTCAGGATTTCCTATAGCCGCTACCGCCGCTCCTGTCGAATACGGATTCACAATACTTGCCATATTACCGATTACCGCGCCGCCGAACAATACAAAAACGCCGGTAAGAACATCATATCCCGCCGTCACAAAAAGAGGAATTAAAACCAATGCGTAAGGCGGAAGTTCCTCCCATGAACCATAAACCGTTCCCATCAGGGCAAACACCAAAAGTAATATCAATATCAGTTTTTTGCCATTGAATTTTTTAAGAAGAGCGCCCACGCCTGCGTCCATCGCTCCCGCGAAATTCAATATAGCCAAAAATGCTCCAGATATTAAAATTGAGAAATTGACATCCGCTCCGTTTGCAAATCCTTTAATCGGAACTATAAAAACATCCCAAAGCCCTACCGGCGACGTACCAAAATCTGTAATCACCTCTCCGTTTTCGTCAAAAGAAGCATTATAACAGATTGTATTTTCCCCTGTCTCCTCATCTGTCACCATTACCGAATTAGGAACAAACCACGTCAGCACCGCCACAAAAACCAAAACAATAAACAGCAAAATCATTGCACTTGGCATTTTAAATTTTTTCTTAGCCATCTTTTTCTCCCATCTTTCTTTTTGATATTCATAACCGGTTATTCTTTATACTATGAATTATAAAGATTTCTTCCCTTCACCGTCAACAAACAAAACTTCCTTAAATGATACTAACCCGACAAAAATCAGTTTTTTGTCGGGTTAGCAATACTTTTTCTGACACTATTTATACTTTCAATAATTTGAAACAGCAAAACCATCAACTCTTGATACGGAATTTTTATTTCTCCCAATACCCAGCTTTGCAATATCTCGCTGATTTCACCAAACATAAATTTTACCAGTATCTGCTGTTTTTGATACTCTTCTTCTACCAAATTATGATCCACTAAAATACTTACCCATTCCTGCACGCATTTCTCTTTGAGGTAACCGTTCTTCAGCAGAACCACATATGTTTCTCTGTGCTTATCGATATAGGACACCATACTCCGAATATGATTCAGCATGATCCCTGAGGCGCTCCCCATTCTTAACGGACTGATTTTCTGTACAAAATCATCCTCCATATCTTCCATAACCTCAAATATGTCCATGTAATGGGCATAAAACGTAGAACGGTTTATATCAGCTATCCTGCACAGCTTCGTCACTGTAATACTTGATAACGATTCTGATATTAATAACTCTGTCAGTGTTGTTTTTATCATCCTCTTGGACATGACTGCCCTGCGGTTTACCTTCATCATTTCCATTTTTCACAGCCGGCTTCCATCTAAATAAAGTATTTTCTGAATCTGAATTTCTTATATTCGGTCTCACACGGATTACCAAATGCAATATGCATCTCTCCGCAGGTCAAATCATACACCATTGCCGCCAAAACATGGTTCCACGGTCTCTCCGGTGAAGGATGAGCACAAATACTATTCGGGAAATTCTCATGACTTCTTAGGAAATCTTTTGCCGTTTCCACATCTATGCCCCCGTAACTTCGTTTGATTTGCTCCTCCATTTCGCGATACTGCGTATTTGTGGCAACCGAACGGGTATAGTCCGGTTCCTCCTCCGCAAACACCAAATGATTAGTATGTACAAGATACTTTTCATTTGTGCCGACATAGACTTTATTCGGAAAACATTCTACGCTTGCAATTTTTCCCGTCTTGTCCGCCAATCCGAATTCATTTGGTACATCATGAGGTACCTCTTTCAGAAACCGTATTGCCTCATCCACATCGGAACAGTTCAGCAAATGACGGATAATCGCGTTTGTCGGAACTCCGTTTCCTGTCTTCCCGTTATCTATATATTCCCATAATACGCCTAAACCATAATTGTTGATTCCCGTATATGCAGGTACTCCCGGATGTGTATAAATAAGCGCCTCTCTTTCGCCGTCTACATGATGGATAACCGTATCCAGTTCATTCATCCATTCAAGCAGACACTCTTCGTTGGTCTGCCCCGCAATTACTTTCTGTGCATAAGTTGCCTGAGGCGCCAATATAAAAGAAGTACATTTTTCACTGATAATATCTCTCGAAAAAGATTTTTCATATGCCGTTGCCAATGCAAGAATCTGCTCAAGCCCCATGTTTGCTCCCTCTGCCATTCCGTGCAGCTCTTCCAAAACCTCAGGGGTCCATTTCTCCATAGCCGGAATATAGCCCAAAGCCATCTTTCCCCATTTCCGATAATTAAAATCTTCTTTATCCCGGTAATATTTTGTCTGATTCTGATAATTTATCTCAATCTGGCTTTTCAGCTCACGTCCCGCCTGGACGCCTCTGGAATATGCATCTCCTTCAACAACAACATATTTCTTGTACATCTTTGCTTTCCCTTCTCCAACTATAATTTTCTAAATCAGCGCCTAAGTATACAATACTTTCATACGATTTACAATCGAATAAACCGGCTTAAATAATATAAGAATAATCACAAAATTGCCAATGCCGTGGAAAATGTCAAATAAAAGTCCCGCCGTCCACCATGCTATGCCGGCGCCGATTCCTCCCGCCACCACATATGGAATTGCACACATAGCGCCGAAAGCCAGTCCAAAGCCGCCGCCGACCACCGCCCAAATAACCGAACTTTTATTTTTCCGCATTACACGGACAATCAAATATAGAATTGTCCACACATAAAGATACATAATCCACCAAATTCCGAAGCCGTAAAAAACTCCTTCCAACAGTGCAAATGTATAAATAATCACCAGTGTTTTCCGTTCCAGCACAAGCGTAAATACTATAATCAGAATAGTAACAGGTTCTATATTAGGCAGAAATCCGCAGGCAACCTGTAGTACAAATAATACAGCCGCAAGGAGTCCGCAAAGTACAACATCTTTCGTTCTCAATCTTTGCTCCCGCCTTTTATTCGCCTGCTGTATAAACGATTTCAAATTTATCTCCGTCAGCTACCGGCTGCTCGGAAATTCCATAGTTGCAATACTCTCCGTTCACTGTGAATCCCCAGTATGCGCCATCCTCTTCAAAAACTGCTTTTTCACCGTTTACCGTGTCTACCATAAGACCGAAATCGCCCTCGGTACCGGAATAAGTAAGCCCTTCTTCTTTTGCGTCATCCATGGCTTCCTGAAGGTACTCCGCATCTGTATGAATCTCATACTCTGCTTTCTTGCCATCCTCGCTTACAACGGTAATCGACACTTCCTTGGCGCCTTTGCTTGTCTCCGGTCTTGTGAAATAGTACACCGCTCCCAGAATTGCAATGACTGCAATAAATGCCACGACACCGAGAATCACTTTTTTGTTCTGTTTCTTTTCCATTTTTTTCTCTCCTATTCTTTCATCCTAAAAATATTCTGAGTTGGTATATGGCAGGTCTCCTGGCTTCGCTTCGTCCTAAGGGGCTCCTTCTCGGCATGCTTCTTGGCCAATGGTTTCCGCTCCGTTGTCTGCGTTACAGTAGAGGTGACTGCTCCGGTCTTTCACCGGATTCCCTATTAATGCTTCCAAATTTACTTCGGCTGCA
This sequence comes from uncultured Lachnospiraceae bacterium, assembly GCA_947366105.1. Classification (GTDB taxonomy): domain Bacteria; phylum Bacillota; class Clostridia; order Lachnospirales; family Lachnospiraceae; genus Faecalimonas. The sequence goes on from CANAZK010000124.1 coordinate 5,411, forward strand.
GCCATATATCTTCCCGTTATTTAGTTGCAATATATATTTTATACAGTTTTCATCATAAAATCAAGCATTCTCTTTTACGAGAATTAAAACATTATAACAGTTTAGCCGCACCATTCGCAAAACATTATTTCGTCTCGGAACGGCATCCTCCGTTACAATGAGGACAACTGCCTCCTGACGGGCAGCCGATACAGTGTCCGCCGCGTTTTTTGTTTCTTACAATATAGGTGACCGCCGTTCCAAGAAGCGCCAATACAATTCCTATTATAACTAAATCCGTCATGTTCCATACTCCTTCTTCTATTAACTAAGCTTATACTCCGCCGCAAACCGTGCATTTTTCTTATTAATCAGAATTACTATAATCACCGCCATAGCCGCTGCCATTATAAGTCCCGGAATAAATCCGTTCCCGAAACTACCTGTCGAAACCAATGTCCCGATCTGATATACAAGAAATGCAGCCGCGTAACCTGTGCCAAACTGTAAGCAGATGCCTCCCCAAAGCCATTTTCTATCCTGCATTTCCGAGTTCATTGCTCCGATAGCCGCAAAGCACGGCGGGGTAAACAGATTAAATACCAAATAAGCAAGCGCTGCTGCCTTTGTAAGTCCCATAACCGCCGCCACCTCATTTCCGCTTCCCACAAGGGCAAGTTCCTCTGTGTCAATAAAATTTGTAAGTCCGTAGACAACCGCAAGCGTGCCGACAACATTTTCCTTTGCAATAAATCCTGTAATCGCTGCCGCCGCAAGCTGCCATACCCCAAATCCCAGCGGAATCAGGAAAACCGCGAACGGCGACGCTATCGACGCAAGTATTGAGCTTTGTTCCATTCCCTCTTCCACCGTCTGAAGCTGCCAGTTAAACGTCTGCATGATCTGCACCGCTGCATTACAGACAAGAATGATCGTCCCGGCTTTTATAATATATGCTTTCCCCCTGGACAGCATGGAAACAACAGCTCTCTTAATACTTGGAAGCCTATATTCTGGAAGCTCAATGATGAAAAATGATTTTCTGTATTTTTGTCCTGTAATTTTCTTTACTAACAGCGCGCCGAAGAAGATAATCACGATGCCCGCAAGATACATAAGCGGTCCCACCCATGCTGCATCCGCAAAGAAAGCTCCTGCAAAAAGCGCGATAACCGGAAGTTTCGCTCCGCAAGGCATGAATGGCGTCAGCATGGCTGTGGCTCTTCTCTCCCTCTCATTGCGGATTGTGCGGCATGCCATGATTCCCGGAATCGCGCATCCTGTGCCAATAATCATAGGAATCACCGACTTTCCTGAAAGCCCCGCCCTCTTGAATATGGGATCCAGTACAACAGCCGCACGTGCCATGTAACCGCAATCCTCCAAAAGAGCAATGAGAAAATACATTACCATCACAAGCGGAAGGAATCCCACAACGGCTCCCACACCACCGATAATACCATCTACCAAAAGCGCTTGCAAGAATGGGGAAGCATTTTCCAAAAGTTCCGCGACTCTGTTTTGAAATATTTCAATGCCTCCCGCCAGCAAGTCAGCAATCCATGTTCCCACGGTTGATTGTGAAATATAGAATACAAGAAACATTACAGCTGCAAAAATTGAAATTCCTGCTGCTTTATTCGTAAGAACAGAATCAATTTTGTCCTGACGGCTCTTATCTTTGGCAAAGACCTTACGCGTCTCTGCCTCACTTACTATTTTATTTACAAAGTCAAATCTTTTTCTGTCCGCCGCCTCTGCCTCCGCCTTATCCCGAAGATTAATATCCTCCTGTACATACGGAGCCTTCTGTCCTTTTCCTTTCAGGGACACCGCTATTTTGATCAGTTCTTTCAGCCCTTTCCCGTCCGCCGATACAGAAACGGTCTCAATCACCGGACAGCCTAACTTCTTTGCAAGAAGCCGAGTATCAATCCTGGTTCCTTTTTTCGCACTGATATCACTCTTATTAAGCGCTACGGCTACCGGGATACCAAGCTCCAAAAGCTGGGTGGTAAAAAACAGGCTCCGCCCTAGATTATCCGCATCTACAATATTGATGATAACGTCCGGCGCTTCTCGTTTTACATAGCCGCTTGTAATACTTTCCTCTGAAGTGAATGGCGACATGCAGTAGGCTCCCGGAAGATCTACTATAATGACCTCCTGTTCCCCTTCACTGTAACTTTTTCTAATCAAGCTTTCTTTTTTCTCCACGGTAACGCCCGCCCAGTTGCCGACACGCTCATTTTGTCCTGTCAATGCATTGTACATTGTTGTCTTACCGCTGTTTGGATTTCCTGCTAAAGCAATTCTCATAGTATGTTCTCCTTTCTTTGTCTGTCATGAAACAACTCATATTAAAACCGCCTGCGCCAGTTCATTATCTATGCTGTACCTGCCCTCTTTTACAGACACAACACAATTTCCCCGCTGATGCAGAAGCACGGTGACAGCTTCCCCACTATAACATCCCAACGAAAATAAAAATGATTTCAGCTCTTCATCATCCGTCAAAATATTTTTTACTATATACTCTTCTCCCACATTTGCATCTAATAAACTCATTTCTTCCTCCCGCAATTTCCGTTCTTTTATATTGTAGTTATATCTATCTTTAATTAGTTATAACTAACTACATGAATAATATAATACTTGACGTTTCATTTGTCAACTACTTTTTGAATTGTTTTTTGTAAAATATTATGATATACTTATTGGACTACAAATGTAATGTTTGATATGGATGCCGGTTAAAATTACTTTTAACTTACTTTCAAGGGAGTTTTTTATTATGAGAACTTTTATAAATGAATCAGCAGAGAATTATCTCGAAACTATATTGATATTAAGCAGACAGCTTCCGGTTGTCCGCGCCGTGGACATCGCCAATAAACTTGGATTCAAAAAATCAAGTGTCAGCGTTGCAATGAAGAATCTCCGCGAAAAAGAAGAAATCACCGTAACAGATGCCGGCTTTATCTACTTGACGGATTCCGGCAGAAAAATTGCAGAAATGATATATGAGCGCCATCAGCTCCTTACGATATGGCTTACAAAGCTCGGCGTGCCGGAAGAAATTGCCGTGGAAGACGCCTGTAAAATCGAGCATATTATAAGCGAAGAAAGCTTTGCGGCGCTTAAAAAGCATGCGGAAAAGTAAGCGCCGCACTTTATTTCAATATTTTATTGTAACAGTTCAGCCATATCCGGTATGACGGGCGAATTATGCTTGCATAAAGGC
>CANAZK010000125.1 GCA_947366105.1 uncultured Lachnospiraceae bacterium
TTCAGACGTGTGCTCTTCCGATCTAGCAGTTTCAGATATGCACCACTTTTTCCATTTTTCTCAAACCATTTTCGTGCTTCCATATCTGTGTTAGGATTAAACTGTAAAGTAAACCTTAATACCTTTTTCCTGTACTCCTCTGACTTTTCATATCTTCGCTGCTTTCTTTCGTCTGCTGTCAGCTTAGACCTTGCCATATCAACCACCTCTTTTCTATGTTTTCCCAAGCAATTCCTTCATACAAGGGAAACAATACCCTTCTGTATAAGGATAAGGACATCCAAAGCATTTACTCTGCTTTTCTTCAACCGTTATTTCCGGCTGTTTTTTTTCTTCCTTAACACATTTCTTTGCTATACATTGGCGATTGTTACCGTGAAAATATCTGCATCGCATACAGCTTTTTAAATCACGCTCCAACCTTGCCTCTGCTGTTATAATCTCTATCGGTTTCGGAGACTTTTGTACCTTTACATTAATTCCCACAGACAACACCCGCCTCTCGCTCGGTGGAAAGCCTCTATATTGCTTCTAATCTTCTATCTGCCGTACCTGCTGCTTTTGCAAGTGCAAAAAAATGTAATCCATACTAAAGCAACTCCTATACCAATAATTGCTTTTATCATCTGACATTCCCCCGTTTCTGCTCTGCTTTCTTTCTCTGTTCCTCCTCTATGTGTCTGACATACTCCTTAATATCAATCAAATCATCTAAGTCATAGATTTTGGAACTCATTGCTCTTTCCACATTTTCCGGGGTACACTCACCATACTCTGTTAATGCTGCTATTACCTTTGCCTTGATTTCTTCCTGTACGGCATCCGGCATGGCTGCTATATAGTAAGGTGGCAGTTCTGTAATCTCTGTCTGAACCTCCTTTTCGTACTCATAACTTCTCTCAAAGTCATTGATAAACTTTTCCTTTACCAAGATTGCTCTTGATTTGTTCTCCTCACTGGCTAACTCCACCAGCTCGTCCATGAACTGAATTAACTCTCGCTTTGCCATTGCCACCCTCCTTTTTCGGGCAAAAAAAGTAGGACTTATTAGCAATGCCGGATAAACCGTTTTTAAGAGCTAATTCAGTCCTACATGAATTGTAATATTAAATTTCACCTCGCATTCTAATAAAAGCCAAAACTTGACCATATCAGTAATCAACATTATCTGACTTTTTTGAAATGTAGGTTTTCGATTGTAAACAGCGCTGTCCTAACCTTAACCTAATGGCATAAAAAAATAGGACTAAATCAGTGCAAACCCTTGATTTTGTTGGGTTTCTCTTAATTTAGTCCTATTATAACAGGTCCATGCCTTGATATGCCTAATTCTTTTGCTAAATCATCTTGTGTGTAGTTGTTGCTTTTACGCAAAAACTGCAAGTATTTCGATATAATATTCATATTCATAAAAATCACCCTCCTTATTGCCATTATAAAGTATATGGCAATAAGAATAAAGAATTTAGTAAGTGCTAAAAAGCAAATACCAGTTGCGCATTATTTTGCAATCATTTCCATGACTTCATTCTTCACGCTGACCGCTGTACCCTTAATCTGCTTACTTTTGTACGTTACATACTGTGCGCTGTGAAGTTCCTGCGTTATTTCCTGTTTGTTCTCAATCATTTTTAATACCTCATTCTTTCTGTGCTTGTTGGTGGTTTCTGAAAATAAAAAAGGTAGCGGATTGTCTGTTAAGATAATCGCTACCTAAAGGTAAACAATATTCAATTTTTTCAACTTTCTTCTAAATGACATATTTATTTAATATTTACAAATAAATCAGAAAAATGCTCCACATATCTTATACAACATACATCAGCCCATACATTATCGCACATATAAGCAAACTGATTATACTTACTTTATTTGTTCTATAGTTTGTATTTGCAGGATTCCACTTTTTTATTTTGCTATTTTCAAATAAGAATCCAGTGGTTGCACTCATTATGCCCAAAAGTAGCAATCCACATATTTTCATCGCAGGCAGTGTATTATTCTCAATTCCCTTTATTTCAAATACGATAACCGCCATTCCTATCCCTGCACACAGTATCAAGGAAAATATTACAGTTACTGGAATACTGCGTTTGGCACGTTTCCTGTCATCTTCTCTGCGATAGATTTTATCTATCATTTTGTAGTTGCTCATTTCTATGCTTGTGATAAAATTCAGTATATATGCAACGATCAGAACGCCATTAAACCATTGCATTTTCAAATTTACCCCATTTATCACACAAAGTAGAAAAATATATACAGTAGACATGATTCCAATATGCAAATCAATCTGTACAAGCAGTTTCTTCACTTCAAAAATATTATACTCTATCTTGTCATCAAATCCTGCAATTCCATTAAAAGAATTATTTTTTATCGCATTGGAAAAATAAATATGCAGGAACAGTTGTATTGGAATACATAGAATAAACATAAAGATGAATATCCCAACACTAAAAATATCCGTTAATGCACTTTGAATGATATATGCCAATATACACAAAACAGATATTCCTATAAAAGCCCATGACATTTTTCCTATTGATACTTCCCCTTGTGTTGATGATTTTTCCCTACCCTCATTCCCTAACAATGTATCAACATCAACTTCAAATAATTGTGCTAACTTAATTAAATTGTCAGAATTTGGTTTTGAAGTATTAGTTTCCCATTTGGTTACGGCTTGACGGCTGACCTCCAAATATTCCGCAATTTTTTCCTGTGACAGTCCTTTCTTTTTGCGATAGTACATAAGATTTTCCGCTAATTGATTTTCATTCATATTACGTACCTCCGTATAATTCTGATAGCAATAATATACTGATTTATCCAGTTGCACTCTACCAACTATATAGAAATTATGGGCAACTATATGGCAACTATTAGTTGCAACTGCTGTTTTTCCGCTATTAGTCCAATTTTATAGAATTGTTTAATGGCTCTATTCTACCACAAATACAAACACACTTACATTTAAGTTTGCCCAAGACTCCCTTACCTTGTTTTTGCAATCATCATCTGCCTTGCCCGTTCCCTCTGCTCGGTGCTGACCGCCCCCGGCTTTCGGTAGCCGATAAAAGACTTCGGAAAGGATATCATTGACGGGGATTTCTCCGCTTGGGGGAATAGGAGTTCATTTCATACGGTAATTGCCGCATGAAAAAAGACTGTAACCGTCACAGCCTTTTAAGGATTGAGGAAACCCCTTTTTATGTATCCAAAGAAATTTCATCCCACTCATATATATCATCTATCAGCCATTCAAGCCCTTTCCTCCGTTCCATAACGACTTCCGGATTCAAATCGCCAATATTAGTTTCCGGTCGCAATCTTTTTTCCACACATGCCCAATGATAGCGGTAGTATAAATCCAGCATGTCTAAAATTTCTTCCACAGGACGGAGTTTACATTTCTTTCTAAAGGCTTCATAGCTACTACAATCACTCACAAGCGTAATGGCTTTTTGACAGTCGCAAATGCCATTCGGCTTTTTTATGTCCTTTATCAAACCTAACGCCCATACCAAAGACCAATATGTTTCATACGTCCACACAACATCTATGACATCCTGCTCACTGTATGCATTTTCAAACAATCTCTTTTCTTTTTCCAAAAGCTCATTTTCCACATTATAATTCAACAACAATTTGTAGAAAAACTCTTTGGATTCATTGTAACCATTCTTTTCTTCAATATCATAAGCAAGCTGAATGGACAACATACATGCTATCGCCCTTTTACAAATCGTATCAATATTTTTTAATTGAACTGCAGAACTTGGTTCTACCGTTGGCAAATTTTCCAAACAAGCAATTCCCATACTTTGGATAAATTTATTATTCTTGTCTCTTCTTTTTTCCGGGGAAATAATTTCATTACTTCTAAATTTATCTAATATTCCCATAATTAACCGCCTTTCACTCAATCTAAAAAATCTGACTTATTCTGTTCATAACTCTCTAAGATACCTATGAAATTTTTACTTTTCACCGCATCATAATTATTCATTCTTATTAATGCAAAATAATTTTTCTCGGCAATTTCCATATTGGTATGGCTGATATAGCATCCGGCATATCCTCTAATAGACGGAACCGCCCAAAGGTATTTCCCTGTTTCCGCAACTTTGTTGTCTTCATCATAGATGATGGATAATGACAAATAATAGATTGCAGCCATCCGGGGTTCCGCTATGGAGCTTGCAAGCTTCACCTGAAATCTATCAACCCCATCTGCACCTATACTTTGTGAAACTTTATATACTTGTCGCTCCCCTTTCCCCAAAATCACATCATAAGTATTAGAAGATGTCACCAATTGATATTACTTTTCAAACCTTTTGTCCTTACAAAAGTGAAGATTGCTGATGTAACCGCTATACCCAACCCACTAAATACCCATTCTTTATTATTTATGAGCCACTCTATCATAGCAATCTTCTCCTTTGTATTTAAACACGACAGTAGACACTTATTATCCCCGTCATTTATTTTAGCATATATTTTAGGAAAGGACAATTGCTGCTAAATTTATCAGAGTTCACCTACCCCCTGCTATTCTCTCTCATTTTCCTTGGCTATTAGAATCTCAATCACTTTTCTCTGCTCCTCAGTCAAATCCAACTCTTTAAATGCTTTATGTGCTTGTCTAACTTCTACAGTTCTCTTTTGATATTCCGTATCATTTTTTAGCAATTCTTCCAGTGTACGGTTTTTCATGCTATCTGCTGCTAATTTGAATAATTCTTTAAGTTCACTCATTCTTTATCCCCTTTTGTAATTATATACCGTTAAAATATCATATTTAATTTATTCCGTCAACCGCACACCGTTAATATTAATCATCTAAACCTCTTATACTTCTATTAGCCGTACAAAGTTAAAGGAGATTTTATATGACATACTCTGACGCTGTTATAAAAAGATTGACTGATTTGTGTACAGAAAAGAATATTACAATAAATAAACTCGCTACTCTATCAGGCATTACACAGTCTACCGTTGATAATTTGATAAAGGGAAAAACAAAGAATCCTAAATTGAAAACGCTCCATAAGTTAGCAATTGGTTTAGATATGACAGTTTCTGAGTTACTGGATTTCCCTGAAATGAACGAGACTGCTTTTGATGATGAATAAGGAAATATTTTTATCATTATCTACAACCTCACATATAACTTTAAATAATTGCCATGCAGCAAAAGACAGACTCTGTCCATTTCCAACTTTCGTATTTTTGAATACCGTTTGCACATATTCAGAGCATAGCGGTAGAAGCAACTCTGCCTCCGAGAGTTCATGATTTCCTACAACCACAAGGGCAATAAAATATCCCTCCATCGGATAAAGCGTGCAAAGAGATTTCCCACCCTTTTTATACTTAATATTCCAGCCCGCCTGCATAGAACAACGGCTGTGCTCCAAACGAGGCTTAACTTGATATGCAGACTGAATTCGGCTATTAAACTCCTCCCATAACGGATTGTTAATAAAATCCGTAATTTGCTCCATTGACGGAGACTTTTCTTTGGAATAAAGCATATTCCAATCCATTCTATCATTCCTCCTTAGTTTTTAAATCCGGCAAGGGCTTAACTCAAACTCATATTCATTCTATTGAATTAACCTAAATTTATTATACAATTTTTACAGGAATCCTACAACTATCACTGCAATTCCAACCAAATAAAACATATTTAGCATAAAATGTGAATTGCCAGACTAACCGCCACGGCTTATTTATTTTATGATTTCTAAGGCTATCTCTTTTGCAGTAGTTCCAGAAACACCCTTGGGTTGACTAGCATCACTTAAATAGATTACAAAATATACCTTTTGACTATTTTCTTCTGAAAAGCCTATGAACCATGCTTCTCCATTAGTACTAGAACCAGTTTTTCCATAAATCTTTTTAGCCCCTATGTTCTCAACCAACATAATATTCTGCAATACATCCACATCTTCTGCATCATATATACTTTGTCCTTCGAAGATTCGGGATAAGACTTGTATTTGTTCGAGTGGAGATATTTTGAGTGAGGAATCCAACCAAAAACCATTTAATTCTTTTATAGAATTAATGCTGCTTCCATTCCATTCAGAAATATCACAATTTCCATATATAAGATGATTCAACTCGTTTTTCACTTCATCTTCCCCGACAGAATCTATAATCTGCCGGAAATACCATATGCAAGACGATTGAAAAGCCTCTTGTAAGGATAAATTACTATTCCAATCAGCAACTGGATATTTCGTACCATTGTAATTCATTACAGATGTTTCATCATCAATAACACCATTTCGTAATCCAATCAAAGTTGAAATAATTTTAAATGTTGAATAGGGCGACACTCTTTGCTTACACATATCTTCGTTATAAAATAAATATTGATTATCATGTGGAGTAAATATCACTGCACAACCGTTTATATTCTTAAAATCATTGGTTAAATCTATATTTTTGTTCTCTAAATTTTCAGTTTTCTTTGTTGTTTCTTCTTTTGATCGCTGTATTTGTGCTGAATCAGAACTATGTATATCTTTTGACTGGTTGGAACAACCAAAAACTGTAAATAAACATAATACCATCATCAGAACACAGATATTTATTGCATGGTTTTTCTTAATTACTATTTTTTTCACAGTACTTCTCCTTATGAACCCTTATATAAACATAGAACCAATATATCATTGTGTACAAGTATATGCAATTGAAAGTTTTTGAAAAAGTTTTTGCATATGCCATAATGCCTAAAGGCAAAAAGATGTAAGAAGTCCACATTGACAAAGAAGAGAATCCCTCGACCGTACTGCAATACAGTCGGGAGATTCTCTTCAATACTCCGCATCTATTGGCAACTATCACTTACTGGCGCAAATACCTTTCTATAACTGCCGCATACTCTTCTTTCCAGTCCTCAATTTCAAGCCGCAATGGCTTTGATAAGTCTAAACTGAAAATTCCCATGATTGATTTTGCATCAATCACATACTTTCCCACACAAAGGAGTACATCCCCTTCTATTTTGCGCATATCATTGACAAATGCTTTCACCTTATCTACGGAGCCAAGCAAGATATCAAAGGAGCTTGCAGTTTTTTGTTCCCTCGGTTCCTTCCCACAATTTGCAAGCAAGGTATTGACCTCTTCCCTGTCCGGCATGGAACAAATCGCACCTTTTCTAGTTGTCACAATAGACGCCGCCGCATTTGCAAAGGAAAGCATTCTTTCTAGATCCTCCTCCTTCATTCCCCAAAGTTACATTGACCAGCTTAACGTTTGACCGCTCTTTTATCATCTGCACGCCTTCATCATAATCTTCTTTTCCGGTCAGCCACTTTATCTCATTATCCGCAATCTTTAGGACATCACATTCACCGATTCCATACCAGATTGCCTCTTTTGCCTGTTCTTCATTCGCCCATAAAGGTTCCCGTAAATTAGGATCAAAGGAAATCAATTTCCCTGCGTTCTTTGCATACGCAACAGCCTCTTTCGTTGCTGCAGCCGCCGGTTCATTTGTAAGGGAAAGGGAGCCAAAATGGAATACCCTGCATTCATCTATCAGTTTCCGGTTCACTTCCTCGTCCGTCAGCATGATATCCGCTCCCGGTTTTCTATAAAACGAAAAATCTCTGTCTCCACCCGGCAGCGTATGAACCAAGGCAAGCGTAGTGTTCACATTCCGGTCATACAGCAGCCCTTCATCTGAAATCCCCGTTTCCCGGACTGTTTTCCCAAGCATCCGCCCGAAATAATCTTCCCCCACTTTTCCAATAAACGCAGTCGAATACCCTAGACGCGAAAGCATTGCCAGCACATTACACGGTGCACCGCCTGGATTTGCCTCAAATATCGGGTTCCCTTTGTCGCTGCTGCCATTCTGGATAAAATCAACCAGCAGTTCTCCTATTGCAACTACATCATTCATTTTTTCCACTCTCCTTTCTTTCCTGAATCTCCTGCACGATCTTGTTATATGCTTTCTTATTCAGGCGATAGAAAAATAAAACTGCCGCTGTTATGATCCAAAGCACGCCGGGAACCGTGGTAAAAGAATGCTTGATCACAGCCAGCACTGCCGGATTCTGCTGCTGATTCGCTACATATCCGAAGCTGCCTAAAACACCCGCGAGTACAGAAGTCCCGATTGCCATTCCTATCTTATTTCCTAAAGAAATAAACGCATATTGGAAACCGTCATTACGGAGCCCTGTTTTCCATTCCCCATACTCTACACAGTCCGGTACGATGGCGTAGATTGCTGTGTTAAACCCGGAAAAGAAAAACTGTGCCAAACACGAAAACAGGTAAAACGGGACAGGTGAGCTCCCAACCGTAAAAAAGTACATACAAAACATGCTGATTCCCGTAAGCAGCGCAAATATGGAAGCAGAACGCCCTTTATTGTTTGTCAGCCGGAACACCATCGGGAAGCAGGCTGCGCCAATGATGGACGGGATGATGATAAAAAGGGAGTAGGTGCTGAATAATGCCTGATTCCCTTCCACATATGTAAAATAGTACAGCGCATCCGCATTTCTTCCATAAAGCGTCACCCCGAACAGAAACTGCCCTGCCACCGCAATCAGATACGGCCTGTTTTTCG
>CANAZK010000126.1 GCA_947366105.1 uncultured Lachnospiraceae bacterium
TTTTAATTTGCCGAATTCTGCAAATTATAGCATCAAATAAAGTGCTTCGTAACAGCGTGCAGATAAATCGAACTTTTTATAATTCTGAAGGAAAAATATATCGTCAAACACATGCGGGTCCACATGCGAATCCCAAGTTACATCCGTATGGAAAGAACGGAGAACATGCACATGATTACGAGTGGGAAGATGGCAAGATTGTCAATCGAACAACACGCGAACTGACTGATGACGAGAGAAAGGAAAGTGGTGATATCTTATGAAACCGAATGAGTTGAAAAATTTGATTTTATCTTTGACGCAGGACATTGTATTTTCGTATAAAGGGAAATATGCCTGTATCAATCCATGGAATGATAAGAAGATAGAGGTTGGGTACGGAGATGATGTGAAAGTTTATGACAATATTGATGATGTGATGAATGATAAGTTTTATCAAGGGAAATCTTTAATCGAAATTGCTGAGTCAATAGTTAGTGATTAGTTGCCACTGATTGAAGGGTCAGTGGTATTTTTATACACATTTTTAGGGAGGTGGTTAAATTGATTGTTATAACCGTATCACAAACAGGCATTACAGTAGACGGCCATGCAGGATATGCAGAAACTGGAAAGGATATCATATGTGCAGCGGTATCGGCTCTTACGCAGAATCTGATTCGGTCAATAGAAGCATTGACCGGGGATGAAATTTCGTATCAGATACAAGCAGGGCACATTGATATAAATTATAAGGATTTATCAGAACATGGGAGTCTTCTGGTAGATTCTTTTTTTATTGGTGTAAGTCAGATTCAAAAGGCTTACGGAAGTAATTACGTATGTATTGCGGCGCCGACAGGCGGTAAAAGGAATCAAAACGTGGAGGTAAATTTATGAAACACATGGGTATGAAACAGGAAATTTTATTGTTTAATCTTCAGTTATTTTCCGAAGAGGAGAACACTGATGCCGACCATGAAGAGGAGCGGCTTGATAATCAGGATGAAGAGAACAAAGAGGATTTTGATGAAAAGTTATTTTCGCAAAAAGAATTGGATGAAACTGTGAAAAAGCGTGTTGCACGGGAACGGCGCAAATGGCAGCGAGAACAGCAGGGAAAGAGTAAGGAAAAAGATACCGACAGAACAGGGGAATCAGGCAAGGATAATGAAGAAACAGCAATACAGGAATTAAAGGAAAAAGCAGAAAGGGCAGAGGAACTGGAACTTAAGTGGATGTGCCTGGAGCACGATGTAAACAAGTCTTGTGTGGACGATGTACTTGCTCTTGCAAGAGTGCATATGAAAAAGGATGCAGACATGGATATCGAAGATGCTATTGACGCTGTGCTGAAAAAATATCCGCAGTTTAAAAATGTTTCATCAGAATCAGAAGAGGAAATGCCTGAAAAGGCATGGGGAAAACGACAGGCTGGGCATCCTGCCACGAAGTTGAGTGGAGTAGAGAAAAGATTCTACGAGTTGAATCCTGACCTGAAGAAATAAAGAATCACAGGAGGAAAGAGAAATGAAATATAAAGAGTTAATTGATTTACAGATTTTTGCAGGACATGAAAAACAGGATAGATATTCTTCAATGGTTCTTGCAAAGTTAAGAAAAACATCTATTTTTACAAAACTGTTTAATAGAAAGTATGAAGGAACACCGACTGCCGGTGCAGTAAAAATTCCTGTACGAGATACAGAAGTGGCGGTTGGGGACTATGACAAGTCAAAAGGCGGAGAAATGTCCCAAGGAACAACGACATACAAGACGCTTCCAATCGATAAGGATAAATACGTAAATGAACTAATTGACGGTTATGATGCGGCATCAGTTCCTGATAATCTCGTTGCTGACAGATTAGACTCGGCAGGTTATTCAATGGGTATTTCGCTTGATTCAGAGCTGATTAATCTTCTTATTGAGAATGGAACTTTTTCTGCAAACACAACGGCTCTTACGAAAGATACGGTATATGATTCTATCGTTGACGAAGTTGCTGCACTTAAGAAAAAGGGTTTGAATATCACGGAGATGTGGCTTGCTGTTACAAACGAGTTGTATGCTACTTTATTAAAATCGCCGGAATTCATCAAAGCGTCTGCATTGGGAGATGATGTTGTTCAGAATGGGCGTGTTGGAAAAATTGCAGGTATTGACGTGTACGAAACAAATAATATTCCAGATGATAAGAAAGTGGAATACATCATTGGCAATAACGTATTCTGCCATTATGTTGATGAATGGCTTGTTCCAGTAGGCGTGAATGATTTGAAAGACGGTAAGCACATCGGTGCATCTGCAGTGCAGGGACGTAGGGTGTACGGCAATATGGTGTCCCGTACTGAAACGGTGACGATTAAAAAGTCCATAGCTAATGCATCTGAAGAACAGAATGCATCTGAAGAACAGAATGCATCTGTTTCTTTGGATAAATAAAGAGAGGGTGATGTTATGCCTTATGTAAACAGTACATATTATCACGATACATATAATGGGGAGCCGGTCGATAAATCGGACTTCCCTTCTCTTCGAAATCGTGCGGAGGAAATAGTGGAAGAGATGTGTATGTATAGAGTTACAGCGACCTCTTTTTCTAAAATGTCAAAAGATATGCGAGAACGTATCAAAAAGGCAGTGTGTGCACAGATTGAGTATTTGGATGCAAACGGCGTAAGCGATATTGATAACGGCTCCGATTTGCAGAGCGTGGGGCTTGGAAAGTTTAACTATACAAAGGCGGCAGATACAGACGGGGTTGCAGAACAGGCGGTATATGCACCCCGGGCACGGCGTATTCTTGCGCAGACGGGACTTTTATATTATGGAGGTGGTTGCCTGTGAAGCCAATACCGAAGAGACTTTTGATACATACCGTTATGTATCAAAAAGAAACTGCCTCTGATTTTTGGAGAGAAAACGTAAAAGTAACAGATGTTCAGGAATTAAAGCATGTGCGAATGGAAGCGTCGAGTAAGATTGTACGAGATAAGAATAATGCAGAAATCCAACTTGCCGCAACGCTGTTTTACGATTGTAGGAACAGCAAGCCAAAGGGAATTGTTTTTGCGATTGATGACATCATCATATTTAATGGACAAAAGCATTGCGTAAAAGCAATGGAATCCCTGTATGATGACAAAAGGCTGCATCATTATGAAGTGGGGCTGGTGAAATATGCCTAAAATAAGGACAAGAGTCACGTTTAACAGACAGGGTGCGGTCGCACTGATAAAGGCAGCGAGTGCCGTAGGACTTACAGCGGTAGGTACACAAGCGTTGCAGGATGCTTCCAGGCATGTTCCAGAAGACCAAGGGACATTAAAATCAAGCGGTCTGTCAAACAGCGACATGGAGGCTGTTGGGAATAAATTTAACTTGAAATGGTCTACGCCTTACGCGCGCTATTTGTGGAATGGTGATGTGATGTATGGGAATCCGACAAACCGAACCTACGGTCCGAAGAAAATAACATTTACCAGTGCGCTTGCTCGTGAGGAATGGGCGAAATATGCAAGGGAAGTTTATGGAGAAGAATGGAAGAAAGTGTATCAGGCAGCAATGAAAAGGAGGATGACAAGGTGACGCCACAAACAGAATTACTGGAATTGCTTTGTAAGACGGCAGAAGAAAACTGTAATCTTGACACGGGGATATCTCCACAGGAACTTCCGGCAGAGGGCGGTATATATGCGGAAACAGGAGAGGGGTTTACAAACAGTACATATTATAACAAAAGTACCGAGAAAACAATCCCGGTGCTTATTTTGTGCCGTCACAAAGAGCAGCGGCGTGGAATGGAGCAATTATGCAATATCTGTAATTATTTGCAGAGGCTTCGTGAGTACCCACAAGGAAGAACATTTACATGGATGGACACTTCAATTGCGAAGGAGCCAAACAAAATAGGCAGGGATGAGGACGGGGCGTATCATTTTTCGTGCATTCTGAACTGCCGTGTATTTTACTGATAGAAAGGATGAGGATAATGAAAAAATTTAAACTCCAGTTATTTGCGGAACCGGAGCTGCCAAAGAATACTATTACACCGGAAATGAACTGGGAGACAATGGCCGGTATTAACGTATCTCCAAAAGAAGATACTCCGGATTGGGCGGACTTAGGTAATCTTACAAAAAATATGTCTCAAGCACTGAATGAAGTGTTGTATCAGGCAACCTATTGGAAAGATAAGGGATGGGGCAGTACAGAAGTGGTTGGTGCACAGATGACGTTGACACTCACGGGAGATGTGAAGCCGAATGATAAAGCATGTGAGTATATTTTGTCAGATGAAGTAATGTATGCTCTTGGTGATGCAAGAAAGACGCATTTAAGACTGCAGAAAGGTGATAAGGTTATTATATGGCCGGTCACACTGGCAAATATTACGCCTGCATACGGAGATTCAGGGGCACCAAATACATTGACAGTTACAATACATGGAAATGGAAGACCGTCAATTGGAATCATAGGGAGTACCGATGAAGAGGTAGTCTAAAACAGATTATTTACTCATCGCGAATAATAGGAGGTAAATCATGGCTTATCAAGCAAGAAAAAGAGAGCGGTTTGAGGAGATTTTAGAACTTGTTGATAAAAAAGGCAATATTGTACATTCCATTCGGGTACAGCTTGACCCGGACGATATTGTTATAAAACTGAACAGAAAATACAATGCGCTTACAAGGGCGCTTGCGAATAGTAAGGAGCTGCAAAGAAAGGAATTGTCTAATACAGAGTTGGAGAAAAGCTTTGAAAAATTGGGGCGCGCGGTAACGGATTTGTTTGAGGCAGTATTTGGAAAAGAGGATGCTGATACAATCGTTCAATTTTATGACAATCGGTATATTGAAATGACTCAGGAAGTAATTCCATTTATAACCCAGTGTGTGATTCCGCGATGTGCCGAAATCAATAAACGGAATCAGAAACTGACTCTTGGCAAGTATACAAGAAATAAACGAACATTTTTTGGGTGTAGATAATGGGTTTTCTGACAGAGACGAAGGATAATACAACAATATGGATTGGCAATATGAAGTTTATCGTGTTTCCGGCGTTTGATGTTGTACTTGATATCCAGTCATTATGTAAAGAGGATTTGCCGGGAACCATGAAGATACAGCATGCGCTTGAAATGCTTGTTGTAAATCGTTGGAAACTCTCTTTCTTGGATATGCGAAAAAAAGAGGAGCTGCTTCGGGAAATATATAAGAAATGCATTATAACAAATCAGAACCGGCGTGGACATCAACAGTCTTCCGTATTTGATTTTGAGTATGACGGGGAATATATTTATTCCTCTTTTATGCTCGATTACGGGATGGATTTGTTTGAGATGAGGGGAAGGCTTCATTGGAAAAAATTCATTGCACTGTTCAAAGGATTATCGGAAAAAACAAAGATGAGGGAAGTGATGAGGATTCGCACAATGGAAATTCCCCAATATAATGGCAAGAATGGAAAGCAGATTCAAGATATACAGGAATTGAAATCTTATTATGGACTGCAGGTAAGCGGTGGAGGAGGACAAGAGGGGCTTGACGGGCTCTTTTCTGCCCTTGAGAGAATGGCGGTGAAAGATGGATAAAGCAGATATTAAGAAGATGAAAAAAGTCTCTTGCCCATATTGTGGTTTTGCGGTAAATGTGTTTTTTAAAGAAGGTGCGTCCTGTAGGGGCGTATTTTTTAAGTGCAAAAATAAGAATTGCAGAAAACAGTTTGAATTGAGAATATAAAAGACATTGTGCCTATGTGCCCGTCTGAGTATATGAACGAAGGTGGGTGACAGGCATGTCTCAAAGTGGAAACGGCGGAGAAATAACATATGTCATTAGTGCAGATGACAGTAGTTTGGAATCGGATTTAGATAATGCGGAATCAAAGATAAAAAAGTCTGCAAAGCAGGTAGAACAGACCGCGGAGCAGTCAGAGAGAAACGTCAGCAATGTTGTGAAAAACGGAGCATCGAAAACTGCCCGTGCACATGAACAGGGAAATAAAGATATTGAAAATATCTATAAAGAATCAGGTGAAAAGAGAAAGAATACCGAGAAGCAGATTGGAGAGGCAATGACACAAATGGCAGATTCGGCCTGCGAAGAAATAGGTGTATCTTTTTCCGGCATCACTGATATAGTTACAAGTCCAATTGGTGCAAGTGCCGCAGTTGGGACGGCAGTTGCCGGGATAAGTGTGAAGGCCGTATCATTGGCAAATGATATTGACGCAGCGCTTAATCAGCTGAAGGCGAGCACCGGGGCAACAGCCAAGGAAACCGAAAAATACAGAGTTGTAATGGAAAGTGTTTACAAAAATAACTATGGAGAAAGTTTCGGGGACATAGGCGAGGCGATTGCGCAAGTAACAAAGAACCTTGGTGATATGGATGATGCGAGCCTTCAGAACATAACCGAATCCGCGTTTGCTCTTAGAGATACTTTTGGGTATGACATACCCGAATCTACAAGGGCTGCCAAAGCTATGATGGACAACTTTGGAATATCTGCTGATGATGCAATGAATCTGATTGCTGCCGGGGCACAAGATGGTTTGGAGTATTCAGACGAACTCATGGACAGCATATCTGAATATTCGGTACAGTTCGCAAAAGTAGGACTTGATGCGGATGACATGTTTAAGATTCTTAAAAAAGGTGCGGATTCAGGCGCTTTCAATTTAGATAAAGTTGGCGATGCGGTAAAAGAGTTATCCATAAGAGCGATAGATGGATCAAAAAGCACTGCAGAGGGTTTTGAATTACTTGGTCTCAATGCAGATGAAATGTCTGCAAAATTTGCGGCGGGCGGGGATTCGGCAAAAGAAGCATTTGAACAGACTATAGAAGCACTTGCAAAGATGGAGGATCCGATTACACAGAATACGGCAGGTGTAGATTTGTTCGGAACCATGTGGGAAGACCTTGGAGCGGAGGCAGTAACTGCGCTTGCGGACATAGAAGAAGGTTCATACTCCACGGGTGAGGAATTAGATAAGCTCAAAGAGGTCAAGTATGATGATCTCGGTTCACAGTTTGAGGGATTAAAAAGAAACTTAGAAATGCTTCTTGTACCTTTGGGTGAACAGCTAATTCCAATTCTAACACAGATTATGGAGGAAGTTTTACCTCCTTTGATGACCATACTAGAACCGCTGATTGGGATTGTAGGGGCTCTTATACCACCTCTTCTGAATATTATCGGAGATATACTCGGTCCACTTTTAGAGCTTGTGTCGCAACTGCTCGGTCCGTTGTTAGAGCTTGTTGAAAATGTATTGACACCTCTAATAGCAATTATACAGGCTCTTGTGGAACCTCTGATGAATTTGGTTATGCTGTGTATTCAACCGTTGCTTGACCTGATTATGTCACTTCTTGAACCATTGGTGAAGCTGACAAGTGAGGGAATTGGACCGTTGACGGAAGCAGTTAAAAATATGTTTAAACCGATTGCAGATGTACTGGAGGGAGCACTGAAGCCGCTTCATGAATTTATGCAGATATTGGGTGAATTTATCTTGTCAATATTTATTGCAAGACTTGAGTTCTTGCAATCTGTATTTAGCAACGTATTCGATATAATTGCCGGCACTGTAATGGACAAGATAAGTAGTGTGAAGTCTATATTCCAAAACTTGATTGACTTTATCCAAAATGTGTTTAGTGGAAACTGGAGTGCAGCTTGGAAGAATATATGTAACATCTTTTCAAGTACTATGGATTTACTCCCTGACAGCGTCCAAAGTATCATCAGCAGTATCAGTGGAATACTGAAAAATTTGATTGAGTTTATTGGAAATGCTTTCAGTGGAAATTGGAGTGCGGCATGGCAGAATGTGCTGGATATCCTGAAAAATATATGGAGCGGAATTGTTGGGATTTTTAAGGCGCCGCTTAATGCGATTATAGACGGTTGGAATCTTCTTGCAAAAAGCCTTGGCAGTATTGACATTCCTGAATGGGTTCCGGTGGTTGGCGGTGGCAGTCTTTCTCTTCCAAAGCTTCCACGTTTGAAAGTTGGAATGGATTATGTGCCGAGCGATTTCTTCCCGGCATTTCTTGATGAAGGTGAAGCGGTTCTGACAAAACAGGAAAATGAGCTTTACAGAGAATTGGGTGGATTACAGGGAATGTATTCGTTAAGTAATTTGCAGGATATACAACCTGTGTCGGATAATATTCAGGAAATTGATTATGAACGATTGGGAAAAGAAATGACAAAGGCATTGAAAGGAATGACAGTGGCTCTTGATAAGAAACCGGTTGGGAAAATTATTGCACCGGTTGTAAACAAAGAACTGGGGCGGATTGAAGAGAGGAGGACATAATGAATACAGGTGTGACGCTCGATGACCGAATACATACAGAACGTGACTGGGGATTGAGATTACTAAGTATCTACATTCCAATGCCTGGTGTGAAAACTCAGGAAGTGGACATACCCGGAGGTGACGGAGATCGGAAGAGCGTCGTGTAGGGAAAGAGTGTGTCAGTACGTGTAG
>CANAZK010000127.1 GCA_947366105.1 uncultured Lachnospiraceae bacterium
GTACCGGCAATAAACCTTTTATAAACTTTGACTATATTTTAACTTTTATTGTGTATTTTGTTGTTATATATTACAATGGAATTTAAGAATGAGAATTGATTAACTATGGAGAGGTGAAAATTATGAGCAGACTAGAAATTTCTACACCAAACAAAGCGCAGGTTGTTGTAGAAGGTCTTTACAAAGATTTAGAGCGAAGAATAGAAGCAAGCCCGCCGGGTCTTTGTCCTGTTGATATGGCAAGAGCATTCTTAGAGTTATGCCACGCACAGACATGTGGTAAATGTACTCCTTGCCGTGTCGGTCTATGGCAGTTGAAAAACATGCTTACAGACGTATTGAATGGAGAAGCAACATTAGACATTCTTGATTTAATGGAAGAAAGCGCACTTTCTATTATGCAGTCCGCTGACTGTGCAATCGGCTATGAAGCTGCACACATGGTATACAAAGCATTAGCGGGATACCGTGAAGATTTTGAACAGCATATTATTACGGGGCGCTGTACATGTACATACAACCAGCCTGTACCTTGTGTATCTTTATGTCCGGCTAAAGTTGATATTCCAGGGTACATTGCACTTGTGGGCGAGGGACGTTATGCAGACGCAATCCGTTTGATCAGAAAGGATAACCCATTCCCGACAACATGCGGATTTATCTGCGAACATCCTTGTGAAGCAAGATGCCGGAGAAATATGGTCGACGATGCGATAAACATCCGCGGCATCAAACGTTTTGCAGCAGATTACGCCGGAAAGGTTCCACCGCCGGAATGCGCTCCTTCAACCGGAAAGCGCGTAGCAATCGTGGGCGGCGGTCCTGGAGGATTGAGTTCAGCTTATTATCTGCAATTAATGGGACATCAGGTAACAGTATTCGAGATGCTTCCTGAACTGGGCGGAATGCTTCGATACGGAATTCCAAACTATCGTCTTCCGAAAGACAGATTAGATGATGATATTCAGGCTATTTTGGATACAGGCGTTGAAGTAAAACACGGACTCCGTATTGGTCAGGATATTACGATCCAGCAGCTCCGTGCCGAATATGATGCCGTACTTATTACAATCGGAGCAAGTACGGACAAAAAGCTGGGAATCGAAGGCGAAACTGCCGACGGTGTTCTTTCCGCAGTCCAGTTCCTTCGCGGTGTAGGCAAAAAAGAAATTCCTGACCTGACAGGACAGGAGGTTGCCGTTATCGGAGGCGGTAATGTATCTATGGACGCTGTACGTACGGCAATTCGTCTCGGCGCTAAAAAGGTAAGTATTGTATATCGCCGCCGTATCGCTGACATGACAGCCCTTCCGGCTGAAATTGAAGGCGCCATTGCGGAAGGCGTAGAAGTTCAGACACTGATGGCTCCTTCCCGCATCGATGTAGACGAGAACGGACATGTAAAAGGCATATATGTAACGCCGCAGATGATCAGCAAGATTAAAGACGGCCGTGCAAGTGTAAAACCTACGGGTGAAGACGATATCTATATTCCATGTACAACTTTAATCGTTGCCATCGGTCAAAATATTGAATTTAAACACTTTGAGGAGGCGGGCGTTCCGGTAGAGCGCGGACGTATCATGTCCGAGAAATACGGCGGATTCGCTAATATTCCTGGCGTATTTGCAGGCGGCGACTGTGCAACAGGACCTGCAACCGTAATCAAAGCAATCGCGGCAGGCAAGGTAACCGCCGCTAATATTGATGAATATTTAGGCTTCCACCATGAAATCTCTTGTGATGTGAAGATTCCGGAACCAAATCTTGACGACAGAACACCGTGCGGACGTGTGAACATGACGGAACGTGAATCTTGTGAGCGCATCTGTGACTTTGATGGTGTAGAAAACTGTATGACAGAATGCGAAGCAAAGCAGGAAGCCTCTAGATGCTTACGCTGCGACCACTTTGGTTTTGGCATATTTAAAGGAGGTCGAGAGAAATTATGGTAAATCTTACAATTAATAATAAAAAGATTTCTGTACCGGAAGGTACTACAATCATGGAAGCTGCCGAACAGAATGGTATCTCCATTCCTAGATTATGTTATTTAAAAGGTTTGAATGATATCGGCGCCTGCCGTGTTTGTGTTGTGGAATTAGAAGGAAAAGAACGTCTCATTCCATCATGTAACAATGTTGTGGAAGAAGGCATGGTTATCTACACAAACAGTCCAAAGGTTCGCATGAACCGTAAGAAGACTGTAGAGTTCCTTTTATCGCAGCATGACTGCCAGTGCGCAGTCTGTGCAAGAAGCGGGAATTGTACTCTGCAGAAAATTGCAAATGATTTGAACATTATTGACGTTCCTTTTAAACAGCGCCTTGAAAGAAGACCGTGGAACAAAGAGTTCCCTCTAATCCGTGATTCCGCAAAATGTATCAAATGTATGCGCTGCGTACAGGTCTGCGATAAAGTGCAGAGTCTGAATGTATGGGATCTTGAAAGCACAGGCTCAAGAACAACCGTACAGGTTTCAAAAGGACGTAATATTGAAGAAGCAAATTGTTCACTATGCGGACAGTGTATCACCCATTGTCCGGTCGGCGCGCTTCGCGAGCGTGACGATACAGACAAAGTGTGGGCTGCTATCGATAATAAAAAGAAAGTGACTGTTGTTCAGGTCGCTCCGGCCGTGCGTGCTGCATGGGGCGAAGCGCTGGGGCTTTCACGCGAAGAAGCTACAATCGGTAAAATTGTTGACGCTCTCCGTCAGATGGGATTTGACTATGTGTTTGATACAACTTTCTCGGCTGACCTTACCATTATGGAAGAAGGCAACGAGTTCCTTGAAAGATTTACAAAAGGCGAGCTGAAGACAAGACCGATGTTTACATCATGCTGTCCGGGATGGATTCGTTTTATTAAGTCTCAATTCCCGCACCTTGTACCGCAGTTATCCACTGCAAAATCACCGCAGCAGATGTTCGGCGCAGTGATGAAAACTTATTTTGCAAAATCAATTAACGTAGCCCCGGAAGATATCTGTACCGTTTCCATCATGCCTTGCGTTGCAAAAAAAGGTGAACGGAACATGGAACTTTTCTATGAAGAATATGCAGGTCATGATGTTGATATTGTACTCACAACCCGCGAACTTACACGCATGATTCGCTCGGCACACATCAATCCTGCAACACTTACAGATGCGGAATGTGACAGGCTGATGCAGGACGGCAGCGGCGCCGGTGTAATCTTTGGCGCTACCGGCGGTGTTATGGAAGCGGCTCTCCGTTCAGCATACTATTTAGTAACCGGAACAAACCCGGACCCGGACGCATTCTCTGTCGTAAGAGCTACAGAGTTTGGTCAGGATGCAATCTCTGCTGAAATTACAATCGGCGACGCAAAAGTAAGGGCGGCTGTTGTAAGCGGACTCGGAAACACACGTAAACTCATCAACGCGATTGAACGCGGTGACGTCCATTACGACTTTGTGGAAGTTATGGCATGCCCTGGCGGATGTTCAGGCGGCGGCGGACAGCCGATACACGACGGCGAAGAGCTTGCATTTACACGTGGCCAGAACTTATACTTCCTTGATAAGAACAATAAGCTCCGTTTTTCACATGAGAACCAGGATGTGTTAAAATTATATGCAGACTTTATGGAAAAGCCATTGTCTCATAAAGCTCATATGCTGCTGCATACAGACCACAATGCGTGGGAAATGCCTAAAGCATAAATTTTAATAATTATAATAACGAAGGAGGGATACATCAAAACTGATGCATCCCTCCGCTTTATTGCCAATGATAATCTAATATTTCCTTACTCTTAGTGTGTTGTTCCACCTACTGTTTCCGTAATATCTTTTTCGTTCTTTACAGCTGCTTCAATCGCATATTCCAATGCTTTTGTAATTACTTCAAGAGACATACTTGGGGTCCCGTTGGATTTGGATACCACCTGCTCGTCTGCATATGGTACATGGATGAATCCTGCACGTATATGAGGATATTTTGTCGCTGCCATATAAAGTACATTATACATTACGCAGTTGCATACATAAGTACCCGCCGTGTAAGAGATATGACATGGAATTCCATGGGATCTCACATTTTTCACAATTGCTTTTACCGGAATTGTTGCAAAATAGGCGGTCTCTCCGTCTTCCTGAAGCCGCTCATCCATTGGATGCTCTCCATCATTGTCTGGAATTTGTGTCTCTGCAAGATTAATTGCAACACGCTCAACCGTTATACAAGAGCGTCCTCCCGCCTGCCCCACATTAATCACCACATCCGGATTATATTTTTTAATACCTGCTTCAACCGCCGGTCCACTCTTAGAAAATACTGTGGGAATTTCAAGCTTAATAACTTCAGCCCCTACAATTGTATCCGGAAGCAGCTTGACTGCTTCGTATGCCGGATTTACTTTTTCTCCTTGGAATGGGTCAAATCCCGTTATCAATACTTTCATGTTCCCTCTCCTTTTCATTCTGTGATTCGCTGATTCTCTTTCTTATTTCACCGATTCTTCTTCAAATATCTGCATAGCGGATTCCTCTTCAAACTGTTTGGAATACAAATCATAATAATATCCCTTTTGTTCCAGCAGCTCCTCATGCGTTCCACGCTCTATAATCTTACCGTCCTTCACAACAAGTATTAAATCCGCCTGCCTGATTGTAGATAATCTATGGGCAATAACAAATGATGTATGACCCTTCAACAAATGATTCGTAGCCTTCTGAATAAGCTGTTCTGTCTGTGTATCAATGGAGGCGGTTGCCTCATCTAATACAAAAATACTGGGATTTGCAAGGATTGCTCTCGCAAAAGAAATCAACTGCTTTTCGCCCGTAGACAGCCTTCCTCCGCTTTCCCCAACATCACTGTCATAACCTTTATCCAATTTATTTACGACAAGATCTGCCGATACACTTTTTGCCGCCGACTCTATTTCTTCGTCCGTTGCGTCCAACCTTCCATATCGGATATTCTCTCTCACTGTTCCAGAAAACAAATGGGGATTCTGCAGCACATACCCCATTTGGCTGTGCAGCCATAATTGTGAACGTTCCCTGTAATCTATACCGTCAATCAGAATGCGTCCCTTTGTCGGTTCAAAAAATCTGCCCACTAGATTGACCAGCGTGGATTTTCCCGCTCCGGTTTCACCTACAATCGCCACATTTGTTCCTGCCGGAACGTGCAGATTAAAATGCTCTAAAACATACTCTTTCCCATCGGGGTACATAAAGGAAACATCATCAAATACAATATCCCCATGTATTTTCTCCCAATTCTCTCGCTTTGGATCAAAAGAATCCCCATACTTCAAAATCACGTCATCCCTGTCGGTTATATTGGGCTTTTGCTCCAATAGGTCGGTAATACGCTCAATGTTCGCCTGGCATGAAATCAAATCCGCCAATAATCTCGCAAGCTGTTGGATCGGCTCAAAGATAATGACTGCATAAGATATGAATACTGACAACGTTCCAAGCTTCATAATTTCACTCTGCACCATATAGCCGCCTCTCGCAAGCACAATTGCCGACGCCACCGAACTGAAAAAAAGAATAGTCGGAATATAGATGGCATTTAATTTTGCCGAACGACTTGCAGCCTTATGCAT
Source organism: uncultured Lachnospiraceae bacterium (assembly GCA_947366105.1). GTDB lineage: Bacteria > Bacillota > Clostridia > Lachnospirales > Lachnospiraceae > Faecalimonas. The sequence goes on from CANAZK010000127.1 coordinate 5,590, forward strand.
ATCCCGAGTGCGTTCAAAGAAATGCTCTTCATTATCTTTTTCAATAACCATACTCTTCGACGTCCTCACACCCGTAATTCCTTCATTATAAGCACTTGTAATCTGTGAATTAATTCTTCGCACTTTACGGTTCCACTTCAAAATCTTATTTTGAAAGTACACCGTAAGCAATGCAATACAAGGCACAATCAAAATAATAATTAAAGCAAGCTTTGCATTCAGCACAAGCATAATTGCAAAAACACTTACTACATACACCAACGCCCAAAACATATCCACTAGTCCCCATGCTGTCATTCCTGCAATACGCAGCGTATCGCTCATTACCCTTGCATGAATATATCCCACCGGGGTTGTATTATAATATGAAAATGAAAGCGTCTGCAAATGCTCGAACTGCGCCCACTTCAAGTCCTTCCCTATGTTCATCTCAATCGTTGTCGCCGCATAGACAGATAAGTAAACAAAAACCGTCTGTGCTACAATAATGCCCACATATGCCGCCGTAAACTTCTCCAAGCCTTCTAATGTATTTAGCGTAATAAAATTATCGATAGCATAACTTTGAAAAAGCGGCACGATTACGTCTACTCCTGCCAATAAAATATTCAATCCTAAAGTAAGAAAAAAGTATCTTTTATACGGTTTGAAAAATGGCAGCATTTTTGCCCATGTCCGAATACTGAACGGTTTATTATACTCCTGCTCTTCATATGCCGCCATCTTTACACCTCCGTTTCCTTCCTGTCATCATGGCTCATTTGGATCTCATATATTTTTTGGTAAATTCCCTGCTGTCTGATTAGCTCATAATGAGTACCCATCTCTTCAATCCTGCCCTGATTAAGAACCATAATCTGATCCGCCGCCATAAGAGTCGTAATCCTATGAGAAATAAGAATTACCGTCGCCTCAGCCATTTTCTCTTTAAGCGCCCTTCTGATTAAAGAATCCGTCTGAGAATCCACGGCAGACAAAGAATCATCAAATACAAGAATCGGCGCTTTCTGCAAAAGCATCCTTGCAATGGCAACACGCTGCCTCTGCCCACCTGAAAGCGTTACTCCACGTTCTCCGACTAATGTCTCATACCCATCTGGAAAACTCATGATAGCATCATCTATACATGCAATTTTTGCCGCTTCCCTTATCTCTTCCATTGTTGCTTCAGGCGCCGACGCCGCAATATTTTCCTTGATTGTCCTTGAATATAAGAAAGGCTCCTGCAGCACCATACCCACGTTTCGCCGCAGTATCTCAAGCGGAATTTGACGAACATCGATTCCGCCGATGCGAATGCTTCCTTTTCCCTCCTCCAGCTCATACAGACGTGTCAAAAGCTGAGTAATGGTAGATTTCCCGCATCCGGTACCTCCAAGAATACCAAACGTACTTCCTTCCGCAATTTTAAAATCAATTTCTTTTAATACCTCATTGCTGTTTTCAACATTGTTTTCATAACTGAATTCAACATTAGAAAACTCAATATCAAACCTTTTTAAATCTTCCTCCGGTTTTTGCTCGTATCTTTCTTCGTCGGCCCCTATAATATAATCCACACGTTCAAAAGATACGCCCGCCTTACTCATATCGGAAAGAATACGCCCAAGTCCGCGTATCGGCCATACTAGAGTCGTATTATAAGATGCAAATGCTATAAATTCTCCCACTGATATAGCCCCGTTTACCGCCTCGGCGGCTCCCAGTACAATAATCGTAACCACCTGAAGTCCGGTAATCAAATCTCCAACACCCCAGTAAAGTCCTGAAAGCGTTCCAAGACGTATCCAAAGCTTGGCAAATACGTCGTTTTTCTCACGAAAACGCTCCATTTCAAACTTTTCTCTTCCAAACGCACGTACAACACGAACTCCCGTTGCATTTTCCTGAACAACAGTAGAAAGTTCTCCCTCTGCTTCATCCGCAAATATAAATCTTTTTGCAATCAACCTATAAAAGACAGCGGAATATGTAATAACCAGCGGAACAAAAAGTAAGGTAATCAAAGACAATTTTATATTCATGGAGACCATCATTGTAAATGACGTCACAACAAGAAAAACTGTACGAAACACTTCTAAAAACTGTGTCACCACAAAATTACGAATAACCTCTACATCCGATGTACAGCGTTGAATAATATCTCCTGTCTGGTTCATATCATGCCATTTCATAGGAAGTTTCTGAACATGAATAAATAATGTATCACGCATATTTTTGGCAAAATTCTCTCCTGCCTTTGCTGTATTAGTCCTGCTTATAAACATGGCTAAGCCTGAAAGAACGGCTGTCATTACCAGTACGCCGGATACAATCCAAAGATGTTCTGATAAAAAAGTATATCTGTTGCCGCTAAGTACTTCGTCAATGCTGAATCTAAATATTTGAGGCGTCAATGCATTTAGAATTGTGGTCGCCAGCGAAGCAATTACCGCAATGACAAAATATTTTTTTGACCCATCAAAAAATTTAAGAATCAAATTTAATTTTCTATTTTTTTTATCCATTTCTCCTCCTATAATATCCTGTACAGTAAAAAAAGCACCTGGCTTATACCAAATGCTTCCTGCCCGCCATCTTAATAGGCAGACGCTTCCATGTGCCTTCAAAACCACATACAGACCCTGAGTCATATCTTCCATCCTGT
>CANAZK010000128.1 GCA_947366105.1 uncultured Lachnospiraceae bacterium
TAATCCGGATAGTAAAGTGAAAGCGGCAACGACGCTTCAATATGCAATTTTGGCCGCAGACCCGATGAGCGGATTTGTGAAGGCAGTGGCGCAGATTTATCCGGATAAGAGGATTGCAAGCGTCAAGCATAAATCGGTGGCGAAACGCTTTAAAGAAGCAAGATTTGCAGCCGGGGCGAATCGGGAATATATGGCGGCAATAGAACATACCGGTCTTACGCTGGATGATTTGATAGACGTGGCATTAGATGAGATGGGGCAGATTGCGGAAAAATTAGGATTATAGGAGTATAGAAATGGAACTGGAAAAAATAATTTCGTATTTTGAAGAGCTTTCGGCTATTCCGAGACAGTCCGGGGATGAGAAAGCAGCGAGTGATTATCTTGTGAATTTTGCAAAGGAATCAGGGCTTTGGGTAAAACAGGATGAATATTATAATGTGATTGTGAAGAAGCCGGCAACAGAAGGCATGGAAGACAGAGAGCCTGTAATTATACAAGGGCATATCGATATGGTATATGTGAAGGCAGAAGGCGCAGAGCATACATATGCAAATGGTATCGAAGTCATTGATGACGGTGAATTTCTTCACGCAAACGGAACAACTCTTGGAGCAGATAATGGAATTGCAGTCAGCTATGCAATGATGTTGATGGCGAGTAAGGATATCCCTCATCCGGCGCTTGAGTTTATTTTCACGGTTGAAGAGGAGGTAGGGCTTCTTGGTGCAGCTAACTTAGACGTATCTGAGCTTGAGGGCAAAATGGTTATGAATCTTGATACGGAGGAAGAGGGAAGTTTCTGCAGCGGCTGTGCCGGCGGAGTCAGAAGCACATTAAGGATTCCGGCAGCGCGTGAGAAGGCAGAAGGCGTATTTATCCCGGTTGACGTTTTGTTCAGCGGGCTGAAGGGCGGACATTCGGGAATGGAAATTCACATGGAAAGAGGAAACGCAATCCAGCTTTTGGGACGGGTTCTCGGCGCTCTTAAAGCCTGTGATGTGAAAGTGGGCGCTGTGGAATCATTAGGGAAATCAAATGCGATTGCAAGCAGCGCGAAATTAAGAATATATGTGAAAGAACATGACTTGGAAGCTGTAACCGGCGTTTTAAATGAGCTTGAGAAAGTATTTCAAAATGAACTTGCGGCTTCTGATTTTGTAGAGATAACAGTGAAAACGGGCGAAGCTGTTTCGGAATGCCAAGTATTTACAGAAGAAACAGTGGCAAAATTAAGAGGCGTTCTTACTTTAATGCCCCAGGGAGTTATGAACATGTCCATGGCGGTTCCGGGACTTGTACAGACTTCTGTCAACACGGGCAATATGGAGGAGAGAGACGGAAATATCATCTTGGATTCTGCTCTTAGAAGTTCGGTAGATTCGCAGAAATATTTCTTGAAAGATAAGATACAGGCAGTTGCAGATGCATATGGTCTTGTGTGTGAATGGACAGGGGACTATCCGGGCTGGCAGTACAAGGAAGAATCAAAGCTTCGTGATATTGCGGCAGAAAAATACAGGGAATTATTTGGAAAAGAACCGACGGTAGAGGCGATTCATGCGGGGCTTGAGTGCGGCTATTGGGCAGCGAAGATTCAGGATGCAGACATTCTTTCTTTGGGACCTGATATGTACGACGTACATTCACCGAAAGAGAGGATATCCAAGAAATCAATTGCAAATGTTTGGGAACTGATTAAGGCGATTTTAAAATAAAGATTCGGGATGGACAACCGTAGGAGGAAAGTCAATGATTAAATTTGGAACGGGCGGATGGCGCGCTATTATTGGGGATGAATTTACGAAGAAAAATATCCAAAAGCTTGCGAAAGCGCTTGCGCTGAAAATGAAAGCGGAAGGAGTGGCAGACAAGGGAATTGTGGCGGGGTATGACCGACGTTTTCTTTCAAAGGAGACAATATACTGGTCAAGTGAGATTTTTGCCAAGGAAGGTATCCGGACATGGTTTGTAAACAGATCCTCACCGACGCCTCTTGTTATGTTTTATGTGATGAAACATAATTTCCCGTATGGATATATGGTGACGGCAAGCCATAATCCGGCTCTCTATAACGGAATCAAGGTATTTACGGAGGGCGGAAGGGACGCCAATGAATTGCAGACACAGGATATTGAGCGTTATATACAGAAAGTGGAAGAGCTGTACGGGGATAATCAAATTGAGTCTATCCCTTATGAGGATGCCGTGAAGCAGGGGCTTGTCGTCGAATTCAATCCGTTGAACGATTATTTGGATAATATAATTGAATCTGTTGACATTAAAAAAATTCGTGAGAGCCATTTGAAAGTTGCCTTAGACCCGATGTACGGGGTAAGCGAAGGTTCATTGAAGACTATCCTGCTTACGGCAAGGTGTGATGTGGAGTCCATTCATGAGAGACATGACACACTGTTCGGGGGAAAACTTCCTTCTCCGTCGGCGCATACATTAAGAGCATTGCAGACTCATGTGACAGAATACGGATTCGATATCGGAATTGCCACGGATGGAGATGCAGACCGTATCGGCGTGATTGACGACAAAGGAAATTTCCTTCATCCAAATGATATACTTGTGCTTCTGTATTACTATCTGACAAAATATAAGGGCTGGAGGGGGCCGGTGGTAAGAAATATAGGAACAACACACCGTCTTGACAAGCTGGCTGAGAGTGTGGGAGAAAAATGTTACGAGGTGCCGGTGGGCTTTAAGCATATTTCTTCTAAAATGCAGGAGACAGAAGCGGTTATCGGCGGAGAGTCCTCCGGCGGTCTTACGGTAAAGGGACATATTAACGGCAAAGACGGGATTTATGCGGCAGTGCTGCTTATAGAAATGCTTGCAGTAACCGGCATGAAAATGTCTCAGATAATTGAGAAAATCCGGGAAGAATACGGCGCCTGCTTTATGGAAGAAAGAGATTACAAATTCACTCTTGAGAAAAAAGCAGAAATTTATAAGACTATTATGGAAGACAGGAAGCTCCCGGAATTCCCTTACGAGGTCGAGAAGGTTTCGTACTTGGACGGCTGTAAAGTTTATTTCAAAAACGGGGGGTGGGTACTGACGCGCTTCTCCGGAACGGAACCTCTTCTTCGTATTTTCTGTGAGATGGAGACGCAGGAAGAGTCGGAGCAAATATCGGATATTTATGAAGCGTTTCTTAATTTATAGGCCGGCAGTGGTAAGGAGAATGTAAATGAAAAAGTTTGTAAATGTATTTGTGCTGGCAGCGGAGGCGGGACTTGCTATTGCAATTGGAGGAACTGTTTTTCTGTCAGTGGATAACAGAATTATCGGCTCTCTTCTTTTCACGGTAGGACTGTATACGATTGTGTTGAACGGTCTGTTTCTCTATACGGGTAAGATTGGGTATCTTGTAAAGGAAAATAATAAGAAAGAATATGCGGGCGTACTTCTTGCCACATGGCTGGGAAATCTTGCCGGAACCGGACTGGGGGCGGCGGCAGTTTTGTGTACGAGAATAGGCGGCATTGCAGAAAATGCATCCGCTGTCTGTGAAGTCAAGCTGGAAGATTCGCTTATCAGTATATTCATTCTTGCAATCTTCTGCGGAATTCTGATGTTTGTCGCAGTAGACGGATATAAAGAGAAGGGGAATCCTCTTATTCTGTTCATGGGCGTAAGTGTATTCATTCTCTGCGGATTTGAACATTGCATTGCGAATATGTTCTATTTCAGCTTGGCGGGGGCATGGTCGGCAAAAGCGGTTTTATATCTTGTTGTAATGACTTTGGGCAATAGTTTAGGCGGAATGCTGATACCATTTGTAAAAGGGAGATAAAAAAGGCGAAAAAAATCAGGATAGACCTTGACTTTTAAGAAATATAGTAATAAAATGATTGAGCGTGCATAAAAGTGCAGTGTTATTTTTGTGCGCTTAAAAAAAGAGTAAAAAAATACTCAGCAACCAAACAATATTCATAGGAGGTGAAAGGAATGCCAACATTTAACCAGTTAGTAAGAAAAGGACGTCAGACAGCTGTTAAAAAATCAACGGCTCCAGCTTTACAGAAAGGTTACAACTCTTTAAGAAAGAAAGCAACTGATACTTCTGCACCACAGAAGAGAGGAGTTTGTACGGCAGTTAAGACTGCTACACCTAAGAAACCTAACTCAGCTCTCAGAAAGATTGCCAGAGTTCGTCTTTCTAACGGTATCGAAGTAACAAGTTATATTCCGGGTGAAGGACACAACCTTCAGGAGCATAGCGTTGTTCTTATCCGCGGCGGCCGTGTAAAGGACCTTCCGGGTACAAGATACCATATCGTTCGTGGAACACTTGATACTGCAGGTGTTGCAAAGAGACGTCAGGCTCGTTCTAAATACGGAGCAAAGAGACCAAAAGACGCTAAAAAGTAAAGCGCTCAGCGGGTTTTCGAGCTTAGTAAGAAGAACTAATATGTAACATTTAAAAATAATCGTATCACAAACAGAACTATGATTCCTGTTAGGTTGCGGGTAAGATAGATAAGTCCCGTGCGAACACGTGCATAGAAAGACACATGTGAGTACCGATGAATTAATTTAGCAAAGAGACGTAAGTCTCAATAACATGATTAAGGAGGGAAGGATCGTGCCACGTAAAGGACATACTCAGAAAAGAGACGTATTAGCGGATCCATTATACAATAATAAAGTGGTTACAAAGCTTATCAACAACATTATGCTTGATGGTAAGAAAGGCGTAGCACAGAAAATTGTATACGGAGCATTTGAAAGAGTAGCTGAGAAAGCAGACAAACCAGCTATCGAAGTATTTGAAGAGGCTATGAATAATATCATGCCGGTTCTTGAAGTTAAGGCAAGACGTATCGGCGGCGCCACATACCAGGTGCCAATCGAAGTAAGAGCCGACAGAAGACAGGCATTAGCTCTTCGCTGGATTACATTGTATTCTCGTAAAAGAGGAGAGAAGACAATGCAGGAAAGATTAGCAAATGAAATTCTTGATGCAGCTAACAATACAGGCGCATCAGTGAAGAAGAAAGAAGACATGCACAAAATGGCAGAAGCAAATAAAGCATTTGCTCACTACCGTTTCTAATTTAGGAGGCAATAATGGCTGGAAGAGATTATCCATTAGAGAGAACTAGAAACATTGGTATCATGGCTCATATTGATGCCGGTAAGACTACGACAACAGAGCGTATTCTTTACTATACCGGTGTTAATCATAAGATTGGTGATACTCACGAAGGTACTGCTACTATGGACTGGATGGCTCAGGAGCAGGAGAGAGGTATTACAATTACTTCAGCTGCTACAACATGTCACTGGACACTGCAGGAGAACTGCAAGGCGAAGGATGGCGCTTTAGAGCACCGTATCAATATCATTGATACTCCTGGACACGTTGACTTTACAGTTGAGGTTGAGCGTTCACTCCGTGTACTTGACGGTGCAGTTGGTGTATTCTGTGCTAAGGGTGGAGTTGAGCCTCAGTCAGAGAACGTATGGCGTCAGGCTGACACATACAACGTACCGAGAATGGCTTTCATCAATAAAATGGACATTTTAGGTGCAAACTTCTACGGAGCAGTAGAACAGATCAAAACAAGATTAGGCAAGAATGCAATCTGCCTTCAGCTTCCAATCGGAAAAGAAGATGAATTCAAAGGAATCATCGACCTTTTTGAAATGAAAGCTTACATCTATAATGATGACAAGGGCGATGATATTACTATCACAGATATCCCGGAAGACATGGCAGATGACGCAGAACTTTACCGTACGGAATTAGTTGAGAAAATCTGTGAATTAGACGACGATTTAATGATGGCATACCTTGAAGGGGAAGAGCCGTCGGTAGAAGAGTTAAAAGCAGGTTTGAGAAAGGCTACATGCGAATGTACGGCAGTTCCTGTTTGCTGTGGTACGGCTTACAGAAACAAAGGAGTTCAGAAGCTTCTTGACGCAGTTATCGAATTTATGCCGTCTCCGCTTGACATTCCGCCTATCCAGGGCGTTGACACAGACGGAAATGATACAGTAAGACATTCTTCAGACGAAGAACCATTCTCAGCATTGGCATTTAAGATTATGACAGACCCGTTCGTAGGAAAGCTTGCTTACTTCCGTGTGTATTCAGGAACAATGAACTCAGGTTCTTATGTACTGAATGCAACAAAAGGCAAGAAAGAGCGTGTGGGTCGTATCTTACAGATGCATGCTAACAAGAGAGAAGAATTAGACAAAGTATATTCAGGAGATATTGCGGCTGCTATCGGCTTTAAATTCACTTCAACAGGTGATACACTTTGTGACGAGCAGCACCCTGTTATCTTAGAGTCTATGGAATTCCCAGAGCCGGTTATCGAGTTGGCTATTGAACCAAAAACGAAGGCTTCTCAGGGTAAACTTGGAGAATCTTTGGCAAAACTTGCAGAAGAGGATCCTACATTCCGTGCTCATACAGACCAGGAAACAGGTCAGACGATCATCGCCGGTATGGGTGAGCTTCACCTTGAAATCATCGTAGACAGACTTCTTCGTGAGTTTAAAGTAGAAGCTAACGTCGGCGCTCCGCAGGTTGCTTATAAAGAATCTTTCACGAAGTCAGTTGATGTTGACAGCAAGTATGCTAAACAATCAGGCGGACGTGGACAGTACGGACACTGTAAGGTTAAATTTGAGCCTACCGATGTAAACGGCGAGCAGACATTCTTCTTTGAATCAACAGTTGTCGGCGGCGCTATTCCGAAGGAATATATCCCGAAGGTTGGAGAAGGTATTGAAGCAGCCATGAAGGCAGGTACGCTTGGCGGATTCCCGGTAGTGGGTATCAAAGCTACTGTATATGACGGTTCTTACCATGAAGTCGACTCTTCAGAGATGGCATTCCACATTGCAGGTTCTCTTGCATTTAAGGACGCTATGTCTAAAGCCGCTCCGGTACTTCTTGAGCCGATCATGAAGGTGGAAGTTACAATGCCGGAAGAGTATATGGGAGATGTTATCGGTGATATTAACTCTCGACGCGGACGTATCGAAGGTATGGACGATCTCGGCGGCGGTAAAATCGTACGCGGTTATGTTCCATTATCTGAAATGTTCGGATACTCAACAGACTTGCGTTCAAGAACACAGGGACGTGGTAATTACTCAATGTTCTTTGAAAAATATGAGCCGGTTCCAAAGAGTGTTCAGGAGAAGGTATTAGCTAATAAGACAAAATAATTATTTTATTAGAAACCCCACATTTTCTAAGTGAAAAGTAATAAAACACTTGAAAATATATAAGATTTGAAATATAATCGAAATAACCGAGTAAACAAAAAGTTAATAAAATGCCCCTATGGAAAGGGCGATATAATTAAGGAGGATTATTCAAAATGGCTAAAGCTAAATTTGAAAGAAACAAACCACATGCTAACATTGGTACAATCGGACACGTTGACCACGGTAAAACAACTTTAACAGCTGCTATTACAAAAACTCTTTCTGAAAGAGTTGCTGGAAATGCTGCAGTAGATTTTGAGAACATCGATAAAGCTCCAGAAGAAAGAGAACGTGGTATCACAATTTCAACAGCTCACGTTGAGTATGAGACAGAGAACCGTCACTACGCTCACGTTGACTGCCCAGGTCATGCCGACTACGTTAAGAACATGATCACAGGTGCTGCTCAGATGGACGGCGCTATCCTTGTTGTAGCTGCTACTGACGGTGTTATGGCTCAGACAAGAGAGCATATCCTGCTTTCTCGTCAGGTAGGTGTTCCTTACATCGTAGTATTCATGAATAAATGTGATATGGTTGACGATGAAGAGTTATTAGAATTAGTAGAGATGGAAATTCGTGAACTCCTTGACGAGTACGAATTCCCAGGTGATGATACACCAATTATCCAGGGATCAGCTCTTAAAGCTCTTGAAGATCCAACAGGAGAGTGGGGAGATAAGATTATGGAACTTATGGCTGCAGTTGACAGCTACATTCCAGACCCACAGCGTGCAACAGATCTTCCATTCCTTATGCCGGTAGAGGACGTATTCTCTATCACAGGACGTGGTACAGTTGCTACAGGTAGAGTTGAGCGTGGTACACTTCACGTATCTGACGAAGTTGAAATCGTTGGTATTAAAGAAGAGGCTCGTAAAGTAGTTGTAACAGGTGTTGAGATGTTCCGTAAGCTTCTTGATGAGGCTCAGGCTGGTGATAATATCGGTG
>CANAZK010000129.1 GCA_947366105.1 uncultured Lachnospiraceae bacterium
GGGATGTCGGTGGGTTTCTTTTTGCCGGCACGGATAGCTTCCGCGTCTTCTTTCTATATCGTAAAGGAAATGGAAAAAAAGTCAGAATAACAAAACATAGTAATATAAAAAATCACCGGAAATTGTTTCCGGTGGTTTTTATATTAGCAATTTATTAGTATACAAATTAAAAATATTAATGTCTCGGATTATCTTTGATAATAATGCATGCCTTTGTTGCTTCCACAGTCACATCAGAAATAAATCTGTTGGTGTATAAACTCAAAAGCGGATCCACTGCCATAGGCATCGTAACAATATACTTTGGAGCAAGTCCGTTTAAAGTAAGGGCAATGGCGTCAGCCACGCAGCGGTCGCAGGTGCAGACATCGAACTGACGCATAAAATAAATAATTTTATCGGTTACAATGCGTTCCATTACATTTACAGTAACATAATCCGGTTCGGGTTCGGGAACAGGTTCCTCGGCGGGTTTTGTTTCCGGTTCAGGAATAGGTTCGTCTACAGCTGTTTCCGTTTCTGGCTCGGGAACGGGTTCATCTACAATAGTTTCCTGGTTTGGTTCAGGAACAGTCTCCTCCACAGCGGCTTCCGGCGCCGTTTCCGTTACTGAAGCAGGTTCGCCTGCTTCTTTATTTAAGTCATCTAAAAGTTTGTTGTGTATCAATTCCGCCACCGGATCATCAGCAGTGGCGTCGATTACTTCCACCGGACTTGAAGAAGCTTCGGAAGGTTTGGAAGCCTCCGCCGTTGCTTTTGTTTCCGGTTCTGCGGCAACTGTTTCTGTATCGTCTGTTTTAGAATCATGCCCTGCAAGCAGATTTAGCACATGGGCAGTCTTATTGCTTTTTCTTGCCATCTATTTTACCTCCTAAACTTTTTGGCGTTATCAATTTTTAGTAAGCTTTAATACTTCATCCACAAAAGATTTATAATCTTGGGAAGGATTTGAATGCGGAGCATGCTCATAAATACTGGAACCGTGTGCAGGCGCTTCCGCCACGGCTACGCCCGAACGAATCTGTGTAGAAAATACACATGTCCCAATCTGTTCTGCAATATTTTCCGCCATTTCCTTTACTTCCCGTGCAAGTAAAGTGCGTCCGTTAAACCGAGTCAAAAGTATTCCCAAAACATTCAAAGACGGATTCAGGTTTTGGCGCACGGAATCAATTGTTTCTTTAAGCTGAGTAAGCCCGAGAAGACTTAAAATCTCAGGAGCCATCGGAATAATCAGATGATCAGCGACAGCGTAGGCGTTTACGGTAAGAATATTAAGCGCCGGCGGCGTATCAATGATAATATAATCATAATCAGAGATAAGCGGCGCTAAAGCATTTTTCAGCAAAAGCTCGCGTTCCTTTGAAACAAATTCAAGTTCCGCACTGCTCAACAGAATATTAGATGTAATAATATCACAGTGCTCTGTTTTCTGGATAGCATCCTGAATCGTAACCGTGCCGTTAAGCACATCATGAATAGTGTAACAGTCTTCGATGTTAAGTCCCAGGCTGAAACCTAAGCTTCCCTGCGGGTCTAAATCAATTGCAAGCACCTTTTTATTATAAAAAATCGCCAATCCGACGATTAGAGCACTTGAAGATGTAGTTTTGCCTACGCCGCCTTTTTGATTGGTAAGAGCGATAATAGTAGCCAAAGTAAATTCCTCCATTCGTAAATTAAAACTAAATAAAACTATTATTTAAAGTATACTATATGCCGATAAATAAGTACAGATTAAATTTGAAATTGTAAAAATAACAGTGAAAATTGCAAAAAATTTAGAAGATAAGGAGAGATGAATATGTCAAGTATTGGTGGATTAAGCAGTTCTACAAGCAGTAGTATCAGAGGGTATGGCGGACTTGCCAGCGGACTGGACAGAGATTCCCTGATTGAGGGGATGACATATGGCACAACAAGCAAGATTGAGAAACAGCAGCAGCAGAAGAAGCTTCTTCAGTGGGAGCAGGAGGCTGTCCGCTCAATTTCAAGCAAGATGATATCTTTTGCGGATAAATACATCAATTCGTTTAGCTCTGCAAACAATTTATTCAGTTCCTCTTTTTGGGGCAGAACAAGTATTACTGCTTTGGGAGCTAACAGCAAATATATAAGTGTTTCAGGAAAGGCAAGCTCTGCTGATCCAATTACAATTGCGGGAATTAAGCAGCTTGCTGAGAAAGCAAAATGGAGTTCAGATGCAGTTTCAGCCGGAGAAATGAAATCAAAACAGATTGATCTTTCGCAGGAAGTGGAAACAGATGTGTTAAAGGGACAGACTCTTCAGTTTAAGCTTGGAGAGAAGAGTTATAGCGTAAGTTTGTCGGGTAAAGACGCCGACGGCAATGAATATAGGTTTGATACGGCAGAGAATATTGCAAAATCACTGAACAGTATTCTTGCTGATACCGAGATTTCAAATGTTTCCGGCGCCAAAAGTCTTGCGGATATTATTAAAGTAGAGGCGAATCCGGATGGCGGTATTACTTTTAATAACGAAGACGACTATTCTAATGTGAGGCTGACAGGCGGAACAGCTCTTGAGACGCTTGGATTCCAAAAGAATGCAGAGGGAAATTATGATGAAATGTTCATTGAAAAGGATGGACTTAACGCAGTATTTTCGGAAGATAATCTTGTGGATAAAACGGCTTTTAAAGATTATATCGATGGAAAAACATTAACGTTCAATTATAACGGAGTATCAAAAGAGATAACGCTCAAAGGGCTTACAGGCTCAGAGGGCATTGACGAACTGAAAGCGAATCTTCAGTCAGAGCTTGACAAAGAATTCGGTAAGGGAAGAATCGCGGTAGGCGTTGACAACGGAACTCTGACATTTAGAACAACAACCCCGGGCGGTAATGATGATAAGAGTTCAACTCTGACTATCCAGGGTGGAGACGAAGTGGCTTTAAAAGCGCTTGGACTTGAGAGAGGCGCAACAAATAAAATTAATTTGAATGCTAAGATCAGCGAGGCGGGCTTTGCGGGATTTACGGGCGGAGAAGTTAATTTTAAAATTAACGGCGTTGACATAGCCATTACCGAAGATATGACGGTGAATGACTTGATGAAGGAGATTAATGATAAGACAGATGTAACGGTGTCTTATCAGGCGGCTACGGATAAGTTTACATTCACGGCGAAAGGAGAAGGCGCCAGCGGTTCTATTAAATTTGAAGGCGCTGATGCTGATATAGCGGCATTAAATGGAATATTCGGAGGACTGCCGACAGACGAAATCAGAGGAAAAGACGCTATAGTATCGGTAAAATATGGCGATTCAGATGAAGCAGTTGAGATTATCAGGGATTCAAACAACTTTACTATTGACGGACTTACAATTGGTTTGAAGGGAAAGTTCGGATATGATGAGGACGGCAATGAAATTGCGGGCACGGAAGGAATTACATTTGACGCGAAAGTAGATTCGGATAACGTTGTAGACACTGTTAAGAAAATGATAGAGGAGTACAATGATATTCTGGATGCTATATCGAAAGAGACAAATACAAGGCCGGATCGTGACTATAAGCCGTTGACAGACGCACAGAAAAAGGAACTCAGTGAGGATGAGATTAAGCTTTATGAGGAGAAAGCAAAACAAGGTCTTCTCTTCAACGATAATGAGTTAAAGTCCTTGAGCAATGATCTGCGTTTTATTATCAGTTCAGCAGATATTGAGGCTATGAGAGAAATTGGTATTTCTGTTTCTAGTTCTTATTCGGATAATGGAAAACTTTCATTCGATGAGACAAAATTCCGTGCGGCTTTGGAAACTACGCCGGAGAAAGTGGAAGAACTTTTCACAAAAGAGAAGAAGACGGGGGCAGACGGCAGTACGGCGACTGTAAACGGACTTGCCAATAATATGAAGACTGTTTTTGACAAATATGTGAGTACATTGGGTGTAACGAAAGGTGTTCTTATTGAAAGAGCAGGTTCTGAGAAAGCTCCGGTAAGTCTTACAAAGAATTCGCTCTACAAACAGATGGCCGAGATTGACAAGACTATTGCCAGCCTTCAGGATAGACTGGAAGCAGAGAGAGACCGTTATGTAAAACAGTTCACCAGTTTGGAGAGTCTGATCGCACAGATGAATAACCAAAGCAGCTGGTTGAGCCAGTTTGGCGGTTCTTACTAAAATTATGGAGAGATCGTATGTATCAAAATGGATATGAACAGTATAAGATGCAGTCTGTGAATACAATGACACGCGGAGAGATGCTTTTGCTTCTTTTTGATGAATTGGTGAAACGTCTGACAAGAGCTGAAATTGCCTTGAAAGAGCAGGATTATGACTTGTTTGACAGATCGGTTCAAAGGTCAAGAGAAATTGTTGAGTATCTTAATAAAACGCTTGATTTGGAATATGAGATTAGTTTTGAATTGAGAAAAATGTATGACTTTTTCTTGTTTGAACTCAGCAGACTTCAAGCAGGACGAAGAGGCGCTGTGATTGAGGAGCTAAAGCCTCTTGTGCTGGAACTTCGAGATGCATTTGCAGAAGCTAACAAAAAGGCGGCGGTGTAAAGGAGCGGAAGATGGAGGAAAACAGAGAATTATTAGAAGAGTTGATGCTCCATGTTCAAAGGCAGTATACGCAGGTCGTGGAGATTGGAAAAATAACAAGTGAGCTGAGAGAAGCGCTTTCGAGAGATGACAGGGAATCCGTTGAAATTCTGTTGGAACTACGTCAGAGGGAAATGGAACAGTCGGACGATATAGAAAGAGGAATTCGTGCTATTATTGATGCCACGGACGCGGATATGCAAGTTCGATTAAGGGAGCTGCTTGATAGTAAGAGACCGCTCAGATCGGAAGATAACGGGTTTGAGGCGAAGAAGATAAAAGAATTGGCCTGCCAGATTAAAAGAAGTTTGACTCAAATCATTGAGTCAGACAAGGCGCTAAGTCGGAAACTGGCGGGAAATGATTCTTATTACAAAGGATAAGTAAAAAACCGTTGCGGAGCAATTCTGCAACGGTTTTGTGTTCGGGAAATTGTCTCTGATTTAAGGTCTGACGGCCCATATAGGTCCGCCGCTTTGTGCAGAACTGCTTAATTCGCTTAGTATCAGATCTATATCCCAAGGAATTAAAGTATTCTCAAGATTTGCCGGATCGGCAATACTTACCTGGTTCTGCGACCAGTAATTGGAGATAATGATAAAATGTCCCTGTTTAGTAAAGTGGCCGGGACCCATAAGCGCAACAAGAATATATCCGTTCTTGAGATAGGACATAGCTGTTTCCGAATTCGGACGTGACAACGGTTCTACGCGAAGTCCAAAGGCGGCGGCGCCTTCCGGAATCAGATTATGCTTTGAACCGGCTCCGGATGCCCAGTAATGATTGGAATATGCCCAAGCCGCCATTTCGGCGGGATTCATGTTATTCTCTGTGAAACTTGTAACAAGCATTGCGAGAGCAGTCGGTCCGCAGCCGTAATCGGAAATCGGATCATTGCCTCCGTAAATTGCGCCGCCCCATTTAGGGTCGCATTGATTAAAATAAGTCAAGATACCTACACTGCTGTCAATGACTAGAGGGGCATTTGGATTTGCCTCCGGCAAGGGCTGTTGGGAAGTAGAACCGGCAACAGAATCGGAAGGAGGTGTTTGTGTTATAATATCGGATGAAAGGTTCAGTTGGGAAAAAGGCGTACAAAAAAGTACTGCGCAGATTATGAACCCGGCTAATAATTTCTTTTTCATTTTTTTGTAATTCTCCGGCTTTGGTTGACTGTTTTCGGAGAAAACAGTATAGTAACATTATAAATATCGGAAATTACGAAAAAAAAATAAGTTAGGAGCAAATATGGCGGAAATTATTTTTGAGCATGTAACAAAGATGTTTCAGGATGCAGTCGCACTGGAGGACGTATCGTTTCAGATTGATAAAGGAGAATTTGTATTTATAACCGGCAAAAGCGGCGCCGGCAAGAGTACATTATTAAACTTGATTATCAAACAGGAGGAAGTGACTTCGGGGCACATCATAGTAGCGGGAAAAAAAGTTGAAACACTGAAGAAAAACAGAGTGCCGTACCATAGAAGACGTTTTGGGATTATGATGCAGGACATTGGGATGCTGGAAGGGATGACTGTATATGAAAATATTTATTTATCTATTTTGGCTACGGGGCATTTAGATAGAAATGCGAAAAAATATATTATGGGAGTACTGGGCAGCGTTGGGATAGCTGGGAAAGCGAATGCATATCCCCGGGAGTTGTCAGGAGGAGAACTTGCCAGAGCGCTTCTTGCCAGAGCATTGTCTGTGGGACCTGAGATTCTGCTTGCGGATGAACCCACGGCAAACCTTGATCCTGACGCGGCATGGGATTTGATGCTTCTGCTTCAGGAGATAAACAGAAAGGGTATGACCGTGATCGTGTCTACTCACGCCAGGGAGCTTGTAACAATTATGAAGAAAAGGGTTCTGACGCTGGTTGCAGGAGCGCTTGTTGCCGATGAGAAACAGGCTGTTTACAATCAGAAGGCAATGGATATCTTTGAGGAAAGGCGGGTGCTTGAAGAAAGGGCAAAGAAAATGGAGAAAAAGCGTTAATTTTATGCAGGTGATATCCGATATTCATTAGAAATATGTACTTATGGATAGGAAGGGTGAGAATTATTAATTTTGAGGAAAGATATGTAATCATATTGCTTAAAGCAGTTTTAGAGCAGACTCCGGTAAAGAATACACAAAAAAGGATAAACTGGGAAAAGGTTTTGAGAATTTCCGATTTTCAAAATATTGTCAATATAGTCCATTATGGAATGCTTGGTATTGAAAAAAACGTATCGGAAGAATACATAGATGATTTCTATCAAAAATATAAAAGGGAGCTTCTGCTGAAACAGGCGTATAAAGAGGCGGAGCAAACTGTGAAATGGCAGCTGGACAGGCATGGAATACACGCACTGTTTCTTGCCGGGCATGGAGAATATAATTATTATCCGAAAGAAGAATTGACGTATGCGGAGCGGGTCGAAATATTAATTGAGAAAAAAGACATGCATACAGTCCAGGATATGATGAAAGAAATGGATTATGAAGAACAGCAGGAAAGACTTGACAACGGGCATGTATTTGTCAGAACGCCCGGGATTCAAATTGCTTTCTATGAATCTGTTCCAATAGGAAATGATACACTTGAGAAATATTTCTCTAAATCGGTAAGAAAGTATAAAAAAGTATCGGAATATAAATATATACATCTTTTGGACGTAGAGGAAGAGTATTTATACCGGATAGGCAGGCTGGTAGAAAAGTATATGCAGGGAGAGCTTAAAATAAGACATTTCTTAGACTTTTGGCTGTATGAAAATGCCCGCTCTGACCGAGAAGCAGACGTTTCAACAACGAAGCTGCTGGAAAAAGCAAAATTGACGGAGTTCGCGCTTCAGGCGGCAAATCTGGCTGACTTATGGTTTGGAAATAAAGGGGTTCCGGAGGGCGGAGAGGTATTTGCATTGGAAGAATATGTCTTATCGGGAGGAAGAGAAGATAAATGGCTTGACGGAAGACTTCTTCCATTTGAGAAGGTAAGGCTGGATTTTTACAAACGTAACAGAGAGGAAGAGTGGGAGGGACGGGTAAGAAGCTGGTGGTTCCCGTCTAAAGACTATATGACGAGGTTATTTCCTATATTAAAAAAATTCCCGTTTCTGCTTTGGTTCTTTTGGTTAAAACGCGGAATGAGGCTTCTGACAAATATGTACAAGGAGTATATGAAAAAGAAATGGAGCGAAATAAAAGAAAAGCTGCCGAAAAAGAAGCCTAAAGAGGAAGAAGAAAATATAGATAATGAGGTGTAGTGAAAGTTTTTTGGAAGTTTGGATGTAAAAAAATAAAAAAAGCGTTGACAATAGCAAGTGCACTTGCTATAATTAATTCTGCGCTGTGAACAACAGTTAGAATAACATATTATATAAAGAATTCGGAGAAATACTCAAGAGGCCGAAGAGGTGCCCCTGCTAAGGGTATAGGTCGGGTAACCGGCGCGAGGGTTCGAATCCCTCTTTCTCCGCTCTTTAAAAAATAAAATAAAAAAAGAGTTGACATTCTAAGAAAAACATGTTATTCTATTAAAGCTGTCGCGGAGACAAAAAGCGGCAGGAATCGACAGGAACCTTGATAATTAAACAATAGACAACAAAAC
>CANAZK010000130.1 GCA_947366105.1 uncultured Lachnospiraceae bacterium
TTTTGCATCCTTTATCATATAGTTATTCAAAGTACCGCTTTCTTTCGGAAGTCTGCCACAGACAACCGCTTTATACTCTTTTCCAAATCCTTTCTGCGAAATCTGCCGGCTCAATTCCTTTGCCGCAAACTGTGTCTTGGCAAATACAAGCAAACCTTCGACCGGCTGATCCAGACGGTGAATCACTGCAAGGTACGGCTGCTTCTTAGTTTTCATCTGCTTGTATAAATAGTTCTTGAGAATACTTATCATATCCTTTTCTCCGACTCTTTTTGTCTGCGTTGCAATTCCCGCAGGCTTTTGAACAACCATCAGATATTCATCCTCATACAGTATATTGACGCTATCCTCCATATTCATATCGTTTCTCTTTTCCTTTCTCAGAAAAAATCCAGTGGTTTCCCACTGGACTTCTGCTTCTTTTAAACTTCTTCATCTGCTTCAAGCAATGCTTCTTCGTATTTCTCTAATATCATACTTTGAATTCTGTCCCTTGTATTTGAGTTGATCGGATGTGCAATATCTCTGTACTCTCCGTCAAGTGTTTTCTTACTTGGCATGGCGATAAATAATCCCTTTTCTCCTTCAATAACTTTTATGTCATGCACTACGAACTCCTCGTCCATAGTAACAGATACTACTGCCTTTAATTTTCCCTCTTTTGTTACTTTCCTTACACGAACATCTGTGATCTTCATATCTTTAGCCTCCTCGATTTATTACAGTGCATATCTTTCGCTTTCTTCTACAACAACTTTCACACCGTTTTCACCCACATGGCGGGTATTTGCCCTAATTGTGTCTCTACTTTCTACAATACAATTTTCAATGTATGTATTATCTCCAAGATATACATCATTCAAAATAATAGAATTTTTAATCACACAATTATTGCCCACAAAAACTTTTTTAAATAATATCGAATTTTCCACCGTTCCATTAACAATCGTTCCGCTTGCTACTAGACTGTTTTTCACAACCGAACCCGGATTATATTTTGCCGGCGGCAGATCGGCTACCTTGGAATAAACTCTCGGAAGCTGATTAAAGAAATAGTTCCTGTTCTCCTCTTTAAGAAAATCCATGTTTGTTTTATAGTAAGCATCCACTGTTGCGATATTGCTCCAATAGTTCTTCAATTTATATCCGTAAATCTTCTTCAGATTCTTATAACGGATTAAAATGTCCGTTACGAAGTCATGCCTGTCCTCTTCCGCGCATCTCTCAATTAAATCAATGAGCTGCCTTCTTCTGATAATATAAATTCCGGTGGAAATTGTATGGGATTTCGCCATCATCGGCTTTTCCTCAAACTCTTCGATCCGGTACTCTTCATTCATCTTAATTGTTCCGAAACGGCTTGGATCATCGCCTTCCTCCAAGTCTTTGCAGACCACTGTAATATCTGCGTTTTTCTTAATATGATATTTCAAAACCTCGTTGTAATCCAGCTTATACACCGCGTCTGCCGAAGCAATAATAACGTACGGCTCATGACATTTTTTCAAAAAATCAAGGTTTTGGTGAATGGCGTCCGCCGTACCTCTGTACCAATAACCATTATCATTGGTAATGGTAGGTGTAAATACATACAAACCTCCCTGCTTTCTGCCAAAATTCCACCATTTCGACGAATTAAGATGCTCATTGAGCGATCTTGAGTTATACTGCGTCAGCACCGCCACTTTCTGAACATGTGAATTCGTCATATTACTCAGTGCAAAATCAATGCATCTGTAACTTCCTGCTATCGGCATAGCCGCAACTGCGCGCTTGTGCGTCAGTTCCCGCATCTTGTTGCTGTTTCCGCCTGCCAAAATAACTCCAACTGCTTTCATACTATCTGCCACCTGCCTTTATCAATGTTTCACCGCTTTCAAGTACTCCGCCCAAATAATCTTCTTTGGATGTAATGCCGCTGACAGCAGTATTCTTCCCGATCTGTACATTGGACGGAATTACCGTTCTCTCACCAATTGTCACGATACCCGAGTTATAGATATCCGGTCTCATCTTATTTGGCGCGTCACTTCCGATGCCGATGGTGACATTATCCCCAATCTTAACTTCATCTGCAATAATCGCTTTCTCTACTACGCACCGATCCCCAAAGACTGTATCACTCATAATAATGGAATCGCGGATTACGGTTCCCTTTCCGACAGTTACTCCCGAACCTATAATAGAATTGTGTACCTCGCCATAAATATTTGCTCCGTTGCAGATAATACTTTTTTCGATTATAGACTGCTCTGAAACATACTGCGGAGGCAGGCTTCCTGAATTGGTATAAATTTTCCAAAACTCTTCATATAAATTAAATTCAGGAATAATATCAATCAGCTCCATATTTGCTTCCCAGTATGAACTTAAGGTTCCCACATCTTTCCAATAACCATTGTACTCATACGCAAAAAGCCTCCGCCTCTTAATATGGCAATACGGAATAATATGCTTTCCAAAATCACAATTCGGCTGGCTTGACAACTCCTGCAGCGCTTCTTTAAGAACCGGCCAGCTGAAAATGTAAATACCCATAGAAGCAAGATTGCTTCTCGGTTCAGCCGGTTTCTCCTCAAAGTCCTCAATCTTGTTCTCATCATCTGTAATAACAATGCCAAAACGGCTCGCCTCTTCAATCGGTACAGGCATCGCCGCAATAGTAACGTCGGCATTATTCTCTTTGTGAAAATCAAGCATTACTTCGTAATCCATTTTATAAATATGGTCGCCGGACAAAATCAAAACATAGTCCGGATTATACATCTCCATATAATCTAAATTTTGGTAAATAGCATTCGCCGTTCCGGTGTACCATTCACTGCTTGTACTCTTCTCATACGGCGGCAATACCGTAACTCCACCCACATTCCGGTCCAAATCCCACGGAATTCCAATCCCGATATGCGTGTTAAGTCTCAGCGGCTGGTACTGTGTCAGCACTCCGACCGTATCAATACCGGAATTGATACAGTTACTTAACGGGAAATCAATAATTCTGTATTTTCCGCCGAAAGCAACCGCCGGCTTTGCTACCTTCGCAGTCAGTACTCCAAGACGGCTGCCTTGTCCACCTGCTAACAGCATTGCTATCATTTCTTTTTTTATCATGTCATCGCCCCTTCTCAGTAATAATGTTATTATTATAACACACCCATTTCATTTCGTGAACATATTTTACAATTTAATTTCTTTTTTCTTAATTTTTTTATCTAAATATAACAAAAGGAAATGGCTTGGCTTTTTATCTTACAATAGTTATAATATAAAAGTAGAGACCAAAATATGTTTAAAAATGAAAAATTTTCAGAATAGGAAGTGTATTTATGTATAAAATTGATTTTCAAACGCCAATCCACATACATTTTATCGGAATCGGAGGCATCAGCATGAGCGGACTTGCTGAAATTCTCCTCAAAGAAGGATTTATCATCTCCGGTTCGGACAATAAAGAGTCCCCTCTCACCAAACATCTGTCTGACAAAGGCGCCGTCATTTTTTATGGGCAGAAAGCCTCCAATATTATACACGGAATCGACGCCGTGGTTTATACCGCGGCCATTCATGATGATAATGAAGAATTAATGGAAGCAAAACGCCGGAAACTTCCAATGCTCACAAGGGCGGAGCTCCTCGGACAGCTTATGACAAATTATAAGACTCCAATTGCAGTATCCGGAACCCACGGAAAGACAACTACGACTTCCATGCTTTCCCATGTTCTGTTGGAAGGCGAGAAAGACCCTACCATTTCCGTAGGCGGTATTTTAAAAGCCATTCACGGGAATATCCGTGTAGGGAATTCCGATATATTTATTACAGAAGCCTGCGAGTATACGAACAGCTTTCTGAACTTTTTCCCAAAAATCAGTGTAATTTTAAACGTAGAAGAAGACCATATGGATTTCTTTAAGGATATTAGCGACATCCGTAATTCTTTCCACAAATTTGCAAAATTATTACCTTCGGACGGTACTTTAGTTATTAATAATGAGATAGAAGAAATCAATACGATTACCGACGGACTTGACTGCCGGGTTATTACTTACGGTTTGAACGATGATGCAGATTATTCTGCGCGGAACATAGGCTACAACGAATCCGGCTGCGCTTCCTTTGATTTTTACAGATTCGGGGAATTTGTAACCCGTATTTCTCTTTCTGTGACCGGCAGCCATAATGTGTCGAACGCCCTTTCCGCAATTGCAGTGGGCGAACTTACATCGGTATCTATGGGGGCTATTAAAAAAGGGCTTTTATCCTTCACCGGCACAGACCGTCGATTCGAATACAAGGGCACAAAGAACGGCGTCATAATCATCGACGACTATGCACACCACCCAACGGAAATCAAGGCTACTCTAACTTCTGTGAAGCATTATCCTCACAAGGAGACATGGTGCATTTTCCAACCTCACACTTATACAAGAACAAAAGCCTTTTTTCATGAGTTTGCAGAGGCGCTTTCTTTCGCGGATCATGTGCTGCTTGTTGATATTTTCGCCGCAAGGGAAACGGATACGCTCGGTATGTCTTCTGAAATGCTGGCTGAGGAACTGAAAAAGTCAGGAGCTGACGTCCATTACTTTCCTTCTTTTGCGGAAGTTGAAAGTTATGTACTCAAAAACTGCGCACACGGCGATTTGTTGATAACTATGGGAGCCGGAGATGTTGTAAATATTGGAGAAGCGCTTCTTTCGAAGTAGTTATCCACATTATCCACATTTTTCTTATCCACAAAAAAGCTAAGTTTTCCACTTAAAAGTGCTTTGACCCTGATAAATATAGTGCTATAATACGCATACACACTGAACAGCTTATGCTTAAAATAAGCAAAGTGCGACATTTAACGGAGTGCTTTTGAAGGGAAACTGATAATATGAAGACTTTAAAATTACGCAACCATTTTCAGACAGATTCTACGCTGGTCGAGAACAGCTTTATAGACAACCATATGGTCATGGCAAACGGAGAATATGTAAAGGTGTATTTATTTTTGCTCCGCCACTTGAGTAATCCATCTATGCCTCTTACAATCCCAACCATAGCGGACTGTCTCGAGAATACGGAAAAGGATATTCTAAGAGCGTTGAGACACTGGCAGAAGGAAGGGCTTATTGCAATTGAATATGACAGTTCCGGAGGAATCAGCGGAATCGATATAGGAACCGGTCTGAATGAAAAGACCTCCAATGCCGAAATTCCCAATGTCCAAAGGCTTAATACAGTTTCAGCCGTCGAACCGCCGGCTGTTCCTTCCAAAATCGAACCGTTTCAAAACCGGAAAGAATTGAAATCTTTACTTTTTATTGCAGAACAGTATCTCGGTAAGACTTTGTCAGGCAAGGATATTGAAACTATTACATATTTTTATGATACGCTTCATTTCTCCGCTGATTTAGTGGAATATCTCATTGAATACTGCGTGGAAAACGGACATAAAAGTATGCATTATATACAGAAAGTGGCTCTTTCATGGGCCGATTCAAATATTACTACCGTTGATCAGGCGAAGCAGAATTCCGTCTTTTATAATGATTATGTGAAGATCGGCTACTCAGTTCTGAAAGCATTTGGAATCAGAGGACGTGCTCCTGTTGCATCGGAACTTGTATACATTACTAAATGGAGTGAAGAATACGGCTTTTCTTTGGATTTGATTGGTGAGGCATGCAATCGTACAATGGCAAAGCTCCACCAGCCCAATTTTGAATATACCGATTCAATTTTGAAGAAATGGCTTTCTTCCAATGTTTCTCACTTATCCGACCTTGAACATTTGGATCGCTCACACAGACAGGCGGCAGCGAGCCGTAAAACAGAAACAAACACAATGAAAAAGAATAAGTTCAATAATTTTGAAGGTCATAACTATGACCTGGCTTCTTTAGAAAAACAGCTCTTAAGTCGATAAAAGGAGATTAACGTGGCATTAACAAACGCTCAACATGATTTGATTATGCGCAGCTATGAGCAGAAGCAGTTACACAATCAGAACATTTTGCTAAAGCGCTACAAAGAAATTCATGAAAGAATACCCGAGGTGAAAGAACTGGAGGACTCGATCTCCTCTCTCAGCGTGCAGCAGGCACGAAAACTTTTAGACGGTGACACCCATGCACTTGACACATTACATACGGAAATTCATGAGCTCCGTATGCAGAAAGCGACGCTTCTCAAGTTTCACGGTTACCCTGATAACTACCTTGAGACCCCTTATGAGTGTCCGTTATGCAAGGATACCGGATATATTGACGGCAGAAAGTGTACATGCTTTAAGAAACTAGAAATAGACTTTTTATATACCCAGTCTAATTTGCAAGAGATTCTTCAGGAAGAAAATTTTGACAACTTCCGTTTAGACTATTATTCCGGTAACTATATTGAACCTCAAACCGGCGAGAACTCTCTTTCCACTATAAAAGAAGTTCTCCGGGTTTGTCACAATTTCATAGACAATTTCGGCTGTCAGTTTAACAATCTGTTCTTTTATGGGAAAACAGGCGTAGGAAAAACCTTTCTTTCTAATTGTATAGCGAAAGAATTAATCAGCAAATCCTACTCCGTTATTTATTTCACAGCCTTTCAACTATTTGATATTTTTGAAAAGAGTAAATTTGAGAAAGATGAGGCCGCAGTAATATTAAACGCACATATTTTCGACTGCGATTTACTGATTATCGATGATTTAGGCACAGAGTTTTCCAACTCATTTACGACATCACAGTTTTTTCTATGTTTAAACGAACGGCTTTTAAGGAAAAAATCAACTATTATTTCTACTAATCTTGGATTAGATACTATTTTGGAATATTACTCGCAGCGAACATTTTCACGTATCACAAGCAATTATGAAATGCTTAAAATAGTTGGCGACGACATTCGCATCAAAAAGAAACTAATGAACAGGGAGGAACTATAATGTTACACCGAACAGAACGCACTTTTGAAAACATTCCAGTAGGAGCACTTGGCATTATTCCATTAATCGGCTGCAAAGACAGATGTGCAAAGGTTAATGAATACCTTGTGAAATGGCGCCATGAAAACGCAGAAGCAATTTCCAGCTCCGAAGTTTTCACCGGCTATGTAAAGGATTCTTATGTTATCGACGCCCAAGTTCCAAGATTCGGTTCCGGGGAAGCGAAAGGAATTATACAAGAATCCGTAAGAGGCATGGATTTGTATCTCATGGTTGATGTATGTAATTACAACGTCAAATATTCCCTTTCAGGGCACGAGAACCGTATGTCTCCGGACGACCACTTTCAAAACTTAAAACGGGTAATCGCCGCCATCGGCGGTAAAGGAAGACGTATTAATGTTATCATGCCTTTCTTATATGAGAGCCGCCAGCACAAAAGAAGCAGCCGTGAATCATTGGACTGCGCGCTTGCCCTTCAGGAGCTGGTGAGCATGGGTGTAGACAATATCATTACATTCGACGCCCACGACCCAAGGGTTCAGAATGCCATTCCGCTCAGCGGCTTCGAGACAGTCCGCCCAACATATCAGTTTGTAAAGGGGCTTCTCAGAACAGTGCCTGATCTTCAGATTGACAGTAAGCATATGATGGCTATCAGCCCGGATGAAGGCGGAACAAGCCGCGCCGTTTATCTTGCGAATGTTCTCGGTCTTGACATGGGCATGTTCTATAAGCGCCGTGATTATACGCAGATAGTAAACGGCCGCAATCCGATTGTGGCTCATGAATTCTTAGGTTCTGACGTAGACGGCAAGGATGTCATTATTATTGATGATATGATTTCTTCCGGAGACAGTATTATTGATGTTGCAACAGAATTAAAGCGCCGCAAAGCAAAACGTATTTTTGCAGCCGCAACATTCGGCTTATTTACCAACGGTTTGGACAAATTCGACAAAGCTTACGAAGAGGGCATAATCAATGGTATTCTGACAACTAATTTAATTTACCAGACTCCGGAACTTTTGAGTAAACCATATTATATCAATTGCGACATGAGCAAGTACATCGCCCTGATGGTTGATACGCTGAACCATGACGGTTCCATCAGCAGCATTTTAGATCCGAACGAACGCATCCAGCATATTGTTGAAAAATACCGAAGAGGCGAGAAAATCAGTTAGTCAAGACCACCGGCTTAGCCGGTGGCTTGCTTTGACCCTATAAGGGTCTGTTA
>CANAZK010000131.1 GCA_947366105.1 uncultured Lachnospiraceae bacterium
TAACGTTCATCTGTAATCGATAATACTTTCAGGTTATTCAGACCAGTAAAGATACTCTCTTTTGAAATGCGCATACACCCGGTCATCACTGCAAATTTTAGACTGGTATTCGTTTTTAACGCTTGTTCCAGCAGATTCCGTATCAAAAATACCATCTGATCGTAATAGCCATTTTCAAAGGCTTTCGCTAACGGAACATCATATTCATCAACTAACAGAATTACTTTTCTTCCATAATGTTTCTCCAAAAGTTCTGATAAAGTTTTTAAACTCAAAAAAAGTGTGGCTTCGTCCATGCCTTTATCAAGGAGTGCCCGATAATCCTCTTTCTCATAGTCATCCAATTTGTCACTCGTTTCGAGAAATTTCACTTTTTTTGCTGCACTTTTGATGGTTTCAACCGCTAATCGAAATGCTGTAGCGTAAGTTCCTGCATTGATGCCTTTTAATGATACAAAAATAACCGAATATTTCCCCATATATTCTTCACACAGCTTTGTATCTTTTGAAATTTCCAAACCCTCAAAGATACTCTGATCTCCCTCTATGGAAAAAAAGTGTTTCAACATACTCATATTTAATGTTTTCCCAAAACGTCTTGGTCTGGTAAAGAGATTTACCATTCCGCCATTACGGAGCAGTTCAGAAATCAATCTTGTTTTATCCACATAATAATAGTTATCTTTTATAATCTGCTCAAAATTATCTAATCCCACCGGAAGACGTTTTTTTTCTTCACCCATGTTATCACACCCCTTCTCTATTAGCTATATTATAACAAAGACCCACACAAAAGCCTATACCTAACTTTCCCATGTTTCCCACAATTCCCAGTTATCTATGCCTTTGTAATTCTCCTGCCAGTAACCTTCGTCATCTATATTCCAAACTTCACTCTTACACAGAAAACGTGTACCGCATCCGCGATACACGTTTTCCATACTTATCTTATATTATAACATTAAGCTTCTTCCACACCATAAAGTGTTACAAGTTTTGAAAGATATTCGTATCTTTCTTTTGCTTCTGCCTCATTCTGAGCAAACATTGCTTCTGCTTTCTCAGGATTCATTCTTGCAAGAGCATTGTAACGAACCTCACCATTCAAGAACTCTTTATAATTCTCAAGTACCGGCGCTTTGCTGTCAAGTGTAAACTTAGCACCCTCTGCTGCCGGATTGAATCTGAAGTTATTCCAGTAACCACACTCTACTGCTAACGCTTCTTCTGTCTGAGCTTTGCTCATACCTTTCTTAATACCATGATTGATACATGGAGCGTAAGCAATAATTAATGATGGTCCCGGATAAGCTTCCGCTTCTGCAATCGCTTTTACAGTCTGATTGTAGTCAGCGCCCATAGCAATCTGTGCTACGTATACATAACCATAGCTCATTGCGATACCTGCAAGGTCTTTCTTCTTGATATCTTTTCCACCTGCCGCGAACTGTGCAATAGCGCCTGTCTTAGTAGCTTTAGAAGCCTGACCTCCAGTGTTAGAGTAAACTTCTGTATCGAATACCATGATATTAATATCTTTGCCGCTTGCCAATACATGGTCAACGCCGCCGAATCCGATATCATAAGCCCATCCGTCACCGCCGAAGATCCACTGTGATTTCTTAGCTAAGAAATCTTTGTTCTTTAAGATATCTTTTCTAAGCTCACATCCGCAGTCACAAGCCTCAAGAGCTGCAACAAAGTTATCTGTGGCTGTTCCGTTTGTCGCTCCGCATGAGAATGTGTCTAACCACTCTTTTGCTGCTGCAACAACTGTTTCGTTCTTGCCTTCTTCTACAAGCTTCTCAACTTTTGTCTTAAGACCGTCTCTTAAAGCTTTCTGTGCTAATAACATACCATAACCGAACTCAGCATTGTCCTCGAATAATGAGTTAGACCATGCAGGACCCTGTCCTTTTGCGTTCACCGTGTATGGTGTAGATGGTGAAGAGTTACCCCAAATTGAAGAGCAGCCTGTTGCGTTTGCAATATACATTCTGTCACCAAATAACTGTGTTACTAATTTAGCGTAAGGCGTCTCGCCGCAGCCTGCACAAGCTCCTGAGAACTCAAGTAACGGCTGTTTAAACTGAGAACCTTTTACTGTATTCTCCTTGAATTTAGCAACTACTTCTGGTTTAACCGGAATCTCTCTTCCGAAATCAAAGTAATTCTGTGAACCGGCATTTGCTTCCATATTCTTCATAACAAGAGCTTTTTCACCCTTCTTACCAGGACATACGTTAGCACATGAACCGCATCCTGTACAGTCATAAGCTGATACAGTTATTGTGAATTTCATTCCCGGCATACCAACCATATCGATTGTTTCAAGTCCTTCCGGTGCATTAGCCATCTCTTCTTCTGTTAAAGCAACCGGACGAATTACAGCGTGCGGACATACGTATGCACAGCGGTTACACTGAATACAGTTCTCCGGTACCCATACAGGAATATCTACTGCAATACCGCGTTTCTCAAATGCTGATGAGCCTGATGGCGTAGAACCGTCAACGTACTCTGTAAATGCTGATACAGGCAGGCTGTTACCCTCCTGAGCATTAACTTTTGTCTGAATATTTTTAACAAAATCAACAACGTCTTCTCTTCCGCCCTTGATTTCAGGTGCGAATAATCCTTCATCCTCTGCGTTTTTCCAAGACTCAGGAACCGTAATCTCAACAATCTGTTTTGCTCCTGCGTCGATTGCATCGTAGTTCATCTGAACAATCTTGTCGCCCTTCGTGCCATAAGTAGCCTTAGCAGCCGCTTTCATTAATTCGATAGCGCTCTCCTCAGGAATAATGTTTGCAAGCTTGAAGAATGCTGACTGGAGAACTGTGTTAATACGTCCGCCAAGTCCGATTTCTTTACCGATCTTAATACCGTCGATTACATAGAATTTAATGTTGTGGTTAGCAATAAATGCTTTTACCTGTCCCGGCAGGTGCTTCTCGATGCCTTCCATATCCCAAGGGCAGTTAAGAAGGAATGTGCCGCCGTCCACTAATTCCTGAACCATGTTATATTTATTGATGTATGACGGGTTGTGGCAAGCTACAAAATTAGCCTGTTTGATTAAATATGTGGATTTAATCGGGCTCTTACCAAAACGTAAGTGTGACATAGTAACACCGCCTGACTTCTTTGAGTCATAATCAAAGTAAGCCTGTGCATACATGTCTGTATTGTCACCGATAATCTTGATAGAGTTCTTGTTAGCTCCAACAGTACCGTCGGCGCCAAGTCCCCAGAACTTACAGTTGATCGTTCCTTCCGGAGTTGTAACTAACGGCGCGCCAACTTCAAGTGATAAGTTTGTCACATCATCCACAATACCTACCGTGAATTTCTCTTTTGCATTGTTCTCGAATACAGCAACGATCTGAGCCGGTGTTGTATCTTTGGAACCTAATCCGTAACGTCCTGTAAATACAGGCACTGCGTCGAACTGTGTTCCTTTAAGAGCTGCAACTACGTCTAACCATAACGGCTCGCCAAGCGCTCCAGGCTCTTTTGTTCTGTCAAGAACCGTAATCTGTTTCACAGATGCAGGAATCGCTGAAACCAGCGCTTCTTTAGAGAATGGTCTGTAAAGGCGTACTTTGATAACGCCGACCTTCTGTCCTTTTGCTACCAGGTAATCAACCGTCTCGTCAATTGTATCACATACAGAACCCATAGCTACAATCACGTGCTCTGCGTCGGCTGCTCCATGATAATTGAACAATTTATAGTTTGTACCAATCTTCGCATTAACCTTGTCCATATACTCCTGAACTACTGCCGGCAATGCATCGTAGTATGGATTACAAGCCTCTCTTGCCTGGAAGAAGATGTCCGGATTCTGAGCAGAACCTCTTTGGCATGGGTGGTTTGGATTCAACGCATGAGCTCTGAACTCGTCAATTGCATCCATATCTGCCATATCCTTCAGATCCTCATAATCCCATGTCTCAATTTTCTGAATCTCGTGGGATGTACGGAATCCGTCAAAGAAGTTGATGAACGGAACTTTACCTTTGATAGCTGCCAAATGTGCAACCGGTGTTAAGTCCATAACCTCCTGAACGCTTGATTCGCAGAGCATAGCGCATCCTGTCTGACGGCATGCCAAAACATCTGAGTGATCGCCGAAGATTGATAATGCATGACTCGCAATAGCACGAGCAGAAACGTTAAATACGCCCGGCAGCTGTTCTCCCGCAATTTTATATAAGTTAGGAATCATAAGTAATAATCCCTGAGATGCTGTGTATGTTGTTGTCAAAGCTCCTGCTGACAAAGAACCGTGAACCGTTCCTGCCGCACCTGCTTCAGACTGCATTTCTGTTACCTGGACTGTCTGTCCAAAAATATTTGTTCTTCCCTGAGTAGCCCATTCATCTGTTGCCTCAGCCATAACTGATGAAGGTGTGATTGGGTAAATAGCCGCAACGTCTGTAAATGCATATGAAGCATGAGCAGCTGCGTGGTTACCATCCATGGTTTTCATTTTTCTTCCCATTGGTCTGTTCCTCCTTCGAACTTAACTGTTTATTTTTTCACATATAACTATATTATAAGCCTACACAAAATAAAAGTCTAGTAATTCTTTGTTCCTTTTGTGAAACAATTACCGTTACTGTTCACACAGGACTTAGCATTTACTGCTAAGTCCGTATGAAAATGTATATATAACAAGTAAAAATCCATTTGCGAAGCAAATTTTGCATGGATTTTTACCTGTTACTGGAACGTAGTGAACAGTAACCAATTACTAGACCTTTTATCCTATTTACTATACATTAAAACGGAACAAAATAATATCGCCGTCCTTTACAACATATTCCTTGCCTTCCAGTCTCACAAGCCCTTTTTCTTTCGCCGCCGCATAAGTGCCGCAGTCCATCAAGTCATCGTAGCTCACAATCTCGGCACGGATAAAGCCGCGTTCAAAATCGGAATGAATCTTTCCTGCCGCCTGCGGCGCTTTCGTTCCTTTTTTGATTGTCCATGCCCGCACCTCCGGCTCCCCTGCCGTGAGGTAACTGATAAGACCAAGAAGACTGTAACTTGCACGGATTAATTTCTCCAAACCGGATTCCTCAAGCCCCAAGTCCTCAAGAAACATTTTCTTTTCATCATCTTCAAGTTCCGCTATCTCCTGCTCAATTTGAGCGCATACAACGAACACTTCACAGTTTTCTTTCTCTGCGTATTCACGCACGGACGCAACGCCTGCATTGTCGGCTCCATCGTCCGAAAGCTCGTCCTCTGTCACATTCGCCGCAAATATAACAGGCTTATATGTAAGAAGATTATAGCTTTCAAGCCATTCCGCCTCATCTTCATCATTTGTCTCAAATCCGCGGGCAAGGCCTCCTTCTTCCAAATACTCTTTCAGACGTTCCAAAAATGCCAGTTCTTTTGCCGCCGTCTTATCATTTCTTGCAATCTTCACTGCCTTTGCAATTCTTCTTTCCAAAATCTCAATATCAGAGAAAATAAGCTCCAAATTAATTGTTTCAATATCACGGAGCGGGTCAATGCTTCCGTCAACATGTACAATATTACTGTCTTCAAAACAGCGTACCACATGCACGATGGCGTCCACTTCACGGATATTGGCAAGGAACTGATTTCCTAACCCCTCGCCCTTCGACGCACCTTTTACAAGCCCCGCTATGTCCACGAACTCAATGGCTGCCGGCACAATTTTCTTTGTATGGTACATCTCGCCCAAAACATCCAAACGGCTGTCCGGCACTGTGACCACACCCACGTTAGGGTCGATTGTACAGAACGGATAATTTGCCGATTCCGCTCCCGCCTTAGTCAGTGAATTAAAAAGTGTACTCTTTCCTACATTCGGAAGACCGACGATTCCTAGTTTCATATTTTCTATTTCCTCCTATAAATCCTTTGATTTCCAGTATTCTCAAAGCACTTACCTAAACAGGCGGCCATTTAATGAGCCATCACATTGTCATAAGTACTGTCCTTAACCCGGTTTGTAATATAAATCTTAATACAGCAATACATATTGTACCATACCATTACATCTTTGTGAATATTCAGCTTCAAATTCTTAACACAAATATTTTTCAAATATCACTCTGCAAACTCAGTTTTTGTAAAGCAGGGCAAAAAGCAATCCTATGAGCAATACGACAATACATACGCCAAGAAGTATATAGGAATTACAATTCAATGAACTACTTACTTGATTTCCCATTTGCCCGCCATTGTTATCGGGGCGAGACATTCCTTGACCGTTCCTACCCTGTGGGAATCCTTGCGCGCCGCCATCTTGTGGTGCTTCAGGCATTTGTCCTCCATTGTTATCCATACCACCGCCGTTTCCGTTGCCCATACTCCCCATATCAGAGACAGAAAGATTAGAAGCATCAACGAAAGTTTCTTTATCCTGATTATCAGAAGTGGATGCGATAGTTCCGTTCAGCTGAGAATTTACACTCTCTGCACGGAGCAGGCAAAATTCTCCCAGCGTATCAATTCCTTGTTCAAATTCTTCATAGGTACAGAATTTTGTAGGATCGCTCTCAACATAGGGAGAAATCATTGCTTTAACATCATCTATCATTTCCGCAAAATATCCGCTGTTGAAATACTGTGAAATAAATTCTGCAAAATACTGATGATAAAGTTCAGTATATTCTTCATTTTCAAAAATCCAAGAGAGCATCGGTCTTGATTCTACGGTTCCGCCGGATACGGGCGTATCAATAGGATAGTTTACAAGGCTTGTTGCATCCGAGCCTCCCACGAAACCGCCAAATGCAAGGTTATAGTCCCACGGAATCATAGAAAGCTGACCATCTTCTTCATAAAGATAGTAGTTGTGAATCATTGAGCCGGTATAGCTGTCAAAGTTACAGACAAAATTATGTACCACAAAGTAGCGTATGACCTCCTCTACATTCACAACTTCCTCAATGCTGCTGTTTTCATTCAGCTTTTTAAGAGAGGAAATTAAACGGTCTTTGTCCGTATCTGAAATGTCCGTCTTGGCATTGTCAAAGATGTTGGCATAGCTGGAGTATTCATCATCAGAATAGATAAGCGAAACATCCGAACTGCCCATTCCGCCGCCATTCATACCCGGCATTTGCATACCGCCTTTTGGAAATTGCCTGTTGCCACCTTGCATATCAGGTTTCGTATTGACAGATGAATCAGCGTTTTCATTTGTATTATCCTGACTGTTCTCCCAATCGTCCATATCAAATTTGCCGCCGTTTCCACGACCACCGCCCATACTCATACTGTCGGGCTTATAAAGTTCACCGTAGTCATTCCCGTAATTTCTCGAAAGGAAAGATTCTTCTACACCTTCAACCGCAAGATACAATCCCCATTCTTCGCCGTTTACCAAAATTTGAACATAACTGCAAAGAGGCGCGCTTACACCAAAGTATCCCATCATTTGATAGGTCAGATAGTCCTTCATATAAGTGTTGTCCTGAATGATATTGTTTAGACTCAGCTTATCAAGACCGTAATAAGTGTTTGTGTCATCGTAATGGTCAAACTCTATTTTGAAACTGTATCGGTCATTTCCGTAGTTTTGAACATTAGAAAGCGAGGTGTTGCCTTTTGCTCTGATTGCCACATTTTTATATGCTTCGTTATCAATGATAACCGAACATGCGGCATATTCCTCGTCGGTACAGGACTGGATAAATTCATCCCAATCATCCATAACGATATTGGCGGTATGCACCTTTGATGTGTCAAACAACCGGGTTTCATATCCCGGAGCAGAAAAAGCCTTTTGAATACCCAAACTTTCGGCGTTCATAAACAATATTGTCAGCACAAGGGTTAAGGCGAGAATGACGCTGCAAATTTTGTCAAAATATTTGTGCGTTGACATAGTTTCCTCCTTTTTGTTAACCCATATAATCGCCGTTATAGCTTACAAGGGCTGCACTGTTCACACCGTTCATTTCGGAAAGAATATTGATAAAATCAGTATTATCCTCTTTCATACGAACTTCCGCATTTATTTCAATCACTCCTTTTCTGGCTGTCTTACTTTTTACGACACAGCGTTTAACTAATACTTTCCCAATCTGCCGTACTATAGAGTAGCGGCAGACGGGGTGCT
>CANAZK010000132.1 GCA_947366105.1 uncultured Lachnospiraceae bacterium
TGGTCTTGGGGCTTCCATAGGGGCGAAGCTCGGCATGCCGGAAAAAGCAGTGGTAAATATTGCCGGAGACGGATGTTTTAGGATGAATATGAACGAGATTGCAACAGCGGCAAGATACAATGTGCCGATTATTCAAGTGGTGATAAATAATCATGTGCTTGGTATGGTACGCCAGTGGCAGAATCTGTTCTATGGACAGCGTTATTCTGCAACCGTTTTGAATGATGCGGTTGATTTTGTGAAGCTGGCTGAAGCAATGGGGGCTGTTGGGATCAGAGCGTCTACACAGGAAGAGTTTAAGGAGGCATTTGGAAAAGCGCTTTCGCTTGGACGCCCGGTTGTCATCGACTGTCAAATTGATTGTGACGACAAGGTGTGGCCGATGGTGGCGCCTGGGGCGGCAATCAGCGAAGTGTTCAGCGAAGAAGATTTGGAAGAGAAGAAATAGCAGAATGATGGAGGGATTCACATGGGAAGAGTATATAATTTTTCGGCGGGACCTGCAGTTTTACCTGAGGCAGTGCTGAAATCGGCAGCAGAAGAGATGTTGGACTACAACGGAACCGGAATGTCGGTGATGGAGATGAGCCACCGTTCGAAAGCTTATGATGAGATTATAAAGACGGCGGAGCGGGATTTGAGAGAACTCATGGGAATTCCTGATAACTATAAGGTACTGTTTTTACAGGGAGGCGCTTCACAGCAGTTTGCCATGATTCCAATGAATCTGATGAAGAATAAAGCGGCGGATTTCATCGTGACGGGGCAATGGGCAAAGAAGGCATATCAGGAGGCGGCAAGATACGGCAAAGCGAATAAGATTGCGTCCTCTGAGGATAAGACGTTTTCGTATATTCCGGACTGCTCGGATCTGCCGATTTCTGAGGATGCGGATTATGTGTATATCTGCGAAAATAATACGATTTACGGAACAAAGTTTAAAGAGCTTCCTGACACAAAGGGAAAGACGTTGGTTGCAGATGTGTCTTCCTGTTTCTTATCCGAACCGGTGGATGTGACAAAATACGGCATTATCTACGGCGGCGTGCAGAAGAATATTGGTCCAGCGGGTGTGGTGGTCGTGATTATACGGGAGGATTTGATTACGGAGGATGTGCTTCCGGGAACCCCTACCATGCTCACTTATAAGACTCATGCTGACGCAGAATCTCTTTATAATACGCCGCCTGCGTACGGTATTTATATCTGTGGGAAGGTGTTCAAATGGATTAAAGAGATGGGCGGACTTGAAGCAATGAAAGCCCATAATGAGAAGAAGGCTAAAATTCTTTATGATTTTTTGGATGAAAGCAGGCTTTTTAAAGGAACTGTCGTAAAAGAGGACCGTTCTCTCATGAACGTACCGTTTGTAACGGGAAACGAAGAACTGGATGCGAAGTTTGTAAAAGAGGCAAAGGCAGCGGGACTTGAGAACTTAAAGGGACACAGAAGCGTTGGCGGCATGAGAGCCAGCATTTATAATGCAATGCCGATAGAAGGCGTGGAAGCTCTCGTGGCATTTATGAGGAAATTTGAGGAGGCGAATGTGTAATGTTTAGATATCATTGTCTGAATCCGGTTGCAGACGTAGGGCTTGAGAAATTCACGGGGGAATATGAAGCTGTCGGCGACATAAATGAGGCGGATGCGGTACTTGTGAGAAGCGCGGTTATGCACGACATGGAGTTTGGAAAGAACCTGAAGGTAGTGGCAAGAGCAGGGGCGGGAGTGAACAACATTCCCCTCGACCGCTGTGCAGAGGAAGGCATTGTAGTATTCAATACGCCGGGAGCCAATGCCAATGGTGTGAAGGAACTTGTAATTGCCGGGATGCTTCTTGCTTCACGGGATATTGTCGGCGGCATCCAGTGGGTACAGGAATATGAAGAGGACGGCCAGATTGCAAAGCAGGCGGAAAAGCAGAAGAAAAAATTTGCAGGCTGCGAGCTTCAGGGTAAGAAATTAGGTGTTATCGGTCTTGGGGCCATCGGTGTGCTTGTTGCCAATGCGGCCGTCCATCTCGGCATGGACGTATACGGTTATGACCCGTATATTTCTGTGGACGGCGCATGGCAGCTGTCAAGAAGCATTCATCATGCCAATACGGTGGATGAATTGTACAGAGAGTGCGATTATATTACGATTCATGTTCCGGCGATGGAGGCTACAAAGGGCATGATTAACAAGGATGCCGTCAGCTTGATGAAGGAAAATGTGGTGGTGCTTAATTTTGCCAGGGATGTGCTTGTAAATGAAGAGGATATGATAGATGCGCTTCTTACAAGTAAAGTGAAGCGTTATGTGACGGATTTCCCGAACGATACCATCGTGGGCGTCAAAGGCGCGATTGTCATCCCCCATCTTGGAGCGTCAACAGAGGAGTCGGAAGATAACTGCGCCAAGATGGCAGTGAAAGAAGTGATGGATTTCCTTGAAAATGGAAATATAAGAAATTCTGTGAATTACCCGAATTGTGATATGGGAATCCATGCAGCGGGAACAAGAATTACAATACTGCACCGCAATGTGCCGAATATGATCGGACAGTTTACGGCAATTCTGGCTGCGGAAAATGTAAATATCACTAATATGACCAACAAAAGCAGGGGCGGATATGCTTACACTATGATAGATACTGATACGGAGATTTCTGACGGACTGACGCAGCAGCTTCGCGGTGTTGAAGAAGTCTTGAAGGTGCGGATAATTATATAAATCGGTATAATAAAAAGGTTCTCTCAAAGAGGCGAAATTTTGTTTGGCGCTCTTTGAGGGAACCTTTTATGATACCCTCAGTGGACAAAGGGACACACGGTCGGAGAAGAGCCAATTTTTTCTTCTGCTTCGTTGCTTTCTTTCCGCGTACATCCAGTACGCGTCAATCAAGCGCCTTGCAGGGACAAAAATTGACTTCTTTCCGACTCTCTGACCCTGACCATAGATATTCCGGTAATTTACAAGGCGGACGATTAAGGCGTACTGAACGTACGCTGATTGAGGACAACGCAGATAAATTACCGGAATATCATGGTTCAGGGCGTGTGTGCCCTTGTTCACTGAGGGTACGGTTCAAAAACGAAATTATTATATTTTTTCCCGGTGTCTGGCAAGAAGCTGGTGGAGACGCTCTGTCGGGTCTAGGACATTTCCGATTGTAACATCATGATTCAGGGAATCAATGATAAGCGCCAAGAATTTACTCATGTCAGTAACTACAAAGTATGGCTTTTCATAAGCCGCCGGCGGCAGATAAGTCAGATTCGTTGTGATAACCCGGTCAATATATCCTTTTTCATAGTATTCGTCAAATTTGGCAAATCCATCCGTAAACAATCCAAAGGTTGTGCAGACAAATACACGGCCGGCTCCCCGTTCTTTCAGTTGTTTTGCAACGTCCAGCATACTTTCGCCGGAAGAAATCATATCGTCAATAATAATCAAGTCTTTGTTATGAATATCATCTCCCAGAAATTCATGTGCAACGATCGGATTCTTACCGTTTACGATTGTTGAGTAATCACGTCTCTTATAGAACATACCCATATCCACGCCAAGCACATTTGAGAAATAAACCGCACGGTGCATTGCTCCTTCATCAGGACTGATAACCATAAGATGCTCCTTGTCCACTTTCAGGTCAGGAACAGAGCGAAGCAGCGCTTTCATAAACTGGTAAGGAGGGTTAAAGTTATCAAAGCCCTTCAGCGGAATAGCGTTCTGCACGCGAGGGTCATGGGCGTCAAATGTAATAATATTGGAAACGCCCATGTCAGTCAGTTCCTTTAGTGCGAATGCACAGTCTAAGGATTCACGTCTTGTACGTTTGTGCTGCCGGCTTTCATAGAGGAATGGCATAATCACATTGATACGGTGTGCTTTTCCGTTTGCCGCCGATATGATGCGTTTCATGTCCTGATAATGGTCATCCGGAGACATGTGGTTTGTATAACCGTTTACGCTGTACGTAAGACTGTAATTACATACATCCACCATTACAAATAAATCACTGCCGCGTACTGTCTCATGAAGCATTCCTTTTGCTTCGCCGGAACCAAAACGAGGGCAGGATAAGCTTACAAGATAGTTATCTGCCTGATGCTTTGAAAATAATGAGGGATCAATGGAATTGGCGGCCGGTGTGTGGCGGAATTCAACGATATAATCATTTACTTTTTGCGCAAGCTCCTTACAGCTGTCCAAAGCCGCAATTTTAAGCGGCGCAACCGGAAGAGTTCTTTCTAATTCATTTAAATTCAACATAATGTTCTCCATTTCAGTTTATCGTATTACTAAAGCTTATTCTAGCAAAAAAGGACGGGCTCTTCAACAACCATGGAGTAAAAATTGCTTTTTTTCTCAAAGTTTAGTATTATATATATCAGGTAAATTTTAGAGACAGGAGTTTATGATGGGAAGAAAACATATTATCCGCAATGTGGAAGAGGGAAGCATTGGATGGGAACTTGGAATAGAAGCCGGCGACAAATTAATCAGCATAAACGAGAAGGAGATAGAGGACGTTTTTGATTATCACTTTTTGATAAATGACGAAGAGCTTGTTGTTTTAATCGAAAAGCCGGATGGTGAAGAATGGGAGCTTGAAATAGAGAAGGATTTCGAGGAGGACTTGGGTATCGGATTTGAGCATGGACTTATGGATGAGTACCGTTCATGCAGAAATAAATGCATGTTCTGTTTTATTGACCAGATGCCGAAGGGAATGCGGGAGACACTGTATTTTAAGGACGACGATTCTAGACTTTCGTTTCTTCAGGGGAATTATATTACGTTGACGAATATGAGCGACAAAGATGTGCAGAGAATTGTCAAATATCATTTGGAACCGATTAATATATCTTTCCATACGACCAATCCGGAGCTTCGCTGCAGAATGCTCCACAATCGTTTCGCGGGGGAGGCGCTTAAAAAGGCGGACATGTTTTATGAAGGCGGAATTACAATGAACGGACAGATTGTTCTCTGTAAGGGAGTCAACGACGGGGAAGAGCTGGAAAGAAGCATCCGTGATTTGACACGGTATCTTCCACATCTCCAAAGCGTATCTGTTGTGCCGGCGGGTCTTACGAAATACAGAGAGGGACTTTACCCCCTTGAACCGTTTACAAAAGCGGAGGCGGAAGAGGTATTGGACACTATTCATAAATGGCAGGAGAAAATATATGAGGAATACGGCGTTCATTTTATCCATGGGGGAGATGAATGGTATATTCTCGCAGAGAAGGAGATGCCGGAGGCGGAAAGGTACGACGGTTACCTTCAGCTTGAAAACGGCGTAGGAATGGTGCGGCTTCTTATAGATGAATTTGAGGAAGCTTTTGAGGAACTCAAGGGAGACGAGCGTGTGAGAGAGGTATCTATGGCAACCGGCGTGCTGGCATATCCGTATCTTGAGAAGATGCTTGGGAAGCTGCAGACAAAATTTCCGAATGTGAAAGTGCATTTATATAAGATTGTAAATAATTTCTTTGGAGAGCTTATCACGGTAGCGGGGCTTATCACAGGAGGGGATTTGATAGACCAGCTTAAGGGAAAGGATTTGGGTGAGGTTTTATATTTGCCGTGCAGTATGATGAGAGACGGAGAAACCGTGTTTTTGGATGATGTTTCTCTTGAAGATGTGAAAGAGGCTTTACAATTGGAGGCAGATATTGTAAAATCAAGCGGACAAGATTTAATAGAAGCAATTTTAAACGGAGTATAGATGAGGAGAAACAGATTATGAGCAAACCAATAGTTGCCATCGTAGGAAGACCTAATGTAGGAAAATCTACATTGTTTAATGCGTTGGCAGGTGAGATGATTTCGATAGTAAAAGATACGCCGGGAGTTACAAGGGACCGCATTTATGCGGAGGTGACTTGGCTTGATAAGGAATTTACCTTAATTGATACCGGGGGTATTGAACCGGACAGTAAGGATATTATTCTGTCACAGATGCGGGAACAGGCGCAGATTGCCATTGATACGGCGGACGTGATTATTTTTCTTACGGATGTAAGGCAGGGGCTGATTGACTCGGATTCTAAAGTGGCGGATATGCTGCGCCGTTCAGGAAAGCCGGTGGTGCTTACTGTCAATAAGGTAGACAGTTTTCAAAAATTTATGGCGGACGTATATGAATTCTATAATCTTGGAATCGGCGATCCGATGCCGATATCTGCGGCGTCAAGGCTTGGAATCGGTGAGCTTTTGGACGAGGTGACAAAGCATTTTCAGGAAGGAACAGGAGAAGAAAGAGAAGATGACAGACCGCGTATTGCCATCGTAGGTAAGCCGAACGTAGGGAAATCTTCTATTATTAACAAGCTTCAGGGGCAGAACCGTGTAATTGTCTCTGATATTGCCGGAACAACAAGA
The DNA here is from genome assembly GCA_947366105.1 of uncultured Lachnospiraceae bacterium. GTDB lineage: Bacteria > Bacillota > Clostridia > Lachnospirales > Lachnospiraceae > Faecalimonas. The sequence goes on from CANAZK010000132.1 coordinate 6,379, forward strand.
GACGCAATTGACACACCGATTAAATATCATGGAAAAGAATATGTGTTTATTGATACGGCGGGACTTAGAAGAAAGAGCAGAATTAAGGAAGAGCTGGAAAGATACAGTATTATCCGTACCGTAACCGCAGTGGAAAGGGCAGATGTGGTTCTGCTTGTCATCGACGCTACGGAAGGGGTCACGGAGCAGGATGCCAAGATTGCGGGAATCGCCCATGAACGTGGGAAAGGTATTATCATTGTGGTCAATAAATGGGATGCTATCGAGAAAAATGACAGAACAATGAAGGAACACGAGAAAAGGGTGCGCGATGTGCTTTCCTATATGCCGTATGCGGAGATTATGTATGTGTCTGCGGAAACAGGACAGCGTCTGAATAAGTTGTATGATATGATTGATATGGTAATCGAGAATCAGACTCTGCGTGTGGCCACCGGCGTACTGAATGAGATTATGATGGAAGCTGTGGCAATGCAGCAGCCTCCTTCTGATAAGGGAAAACGGCTGAAGCTGTATTACATTACCCAGGTTTCCGTGAAACCGCCGACCTTTGTTATTTTTGTAAATGATAAAGCGCTGATGCATTTTTCTTATACAAGATATTTGGAAAATAAGATTCGTGAGGCTTTTGGATTCAGGGGGACTCCGCTTAGATTCTTTATTCGTGAAAGAAAGGGCAGGGATAAATAGGATGGAACGGTTTATATGTGTGCTGATTGGATATATATGCGGTCTTTTTCAGACAGGATATATTTACGGGCGTCTGCACCACATTGACATAAGGCAGCACGGAAGCGGGAATGCAGGGACGACGAACGCTTTGCGTACGCTTGGATGGAAAGCGGGGGTTATTACATTTTTGGGGGACTGTCTGAAATGTATAGCAGCGGTTTTGACAGCGTATCTTATGTATGGAAAGACCCACGCGGGCATGTTTGAGCTTCTTGCCATGTATGCCGGAGTAGGCGCGGTACTGGGACATAATTTCCCCTTTTATCTTCATTTTAGAGGGGGGAAGGGAATTGCGGCGACTGCGGGAATTCTGTGGGCGGTGAATCCGAAGGCTGCGGCGATCGCGTGTCTGACATTTATTATCGTGGTGGCTGTAACAAGATATGTGTCCTTGGGGTCGATTATTTTGGTGGTGATTTTTGCCGTTGCTATGGTAGCGCAGGGAGAGCTGGGTGAAACAACCCTTACTCGTGTTGAGCAATATGAACTATACGGACTTTCGGTGTTCTTAATGCTGCTGGCAGTTTACAAACATCGTGAGAACATAAAAAGACTGTTAAACGGAACGGAGAATAAACTAAGCTTCAAAAAGAAATAGGAGAGTGGATTATGGCAAATGTAGGTGTACTGGGAGCGGGAAGCTGGGGAACGGCGCTGGCGCTTCTGCTTCAAAGGAATGGTCATCAGGTGACGGTATGGTCTATTGCAAAAGAAGAAGTTGAAATGCTTGATAAGGAAAGAGAACACAAAAGCAAACTGCCGGGAGTGAAAATTCCGGCTGACATGAAATTTACAAATAATATGGAAGAGGCGATTAAGGGAAAGGATTTTCTTGTGCTGGCAGTGCCGTCGCCGTTTACAAGAACGACGGCGCGCAATATGAAGCCGTTCGTGGCAGAAAATCAGATTATCGTGGATGTTGCAAAGGGTATTGAGGAAGATACGTTGATGACATTATCACAGCAGATTAAGGAAGAGATTCCGCAGGCTGAAGTTGCC
>CANAZK010000133.1 GCA_947366105.1 uncultured Lachnospiraceae bacterium
AACAGTTGAAGGGCTTTTAGTTTGCACTTCATTTTTTCACTATCTTTAAATTTACTAACAAAAAGTATATACATTTATAAGGTACAAACTCGATTTTTTTTTGAAAATTGCCTTTGAATTATGTGTATGCATATAAGTGTGTCTGTGAGTGGGTATGTTGTAAGTCCCATTCTGAAAATTTCATATTAGTCCCATCATCTTTTATTGAATATGTCTGTTATCTTCCAGTAACCTCTTACTTATATCCATTGCACTATAAAGTACCCTTATCACTATAACTTTCATGTCTTTAATTACATAAAAAGCTGAATATTTATCTATTACCAATTGCCGTAACCCCATCGCCCGTTCCGGCTCAGATTCCATAAGTCTGACTTTTTCCGGAAACATGTTAGATTTCAAAAAATGTCTGGTTACCCTCCAGAAAACTTTCTGCTAATTCTAAATACTTTTCGCAATCTACCTGATTCTTTTTCATTCTCTTAATCGTACACTCCCATACAACCAAACACTTAATATCTTTATCCTGTAACTCCATTCTGACCACTGAATCCCTCTTGACATTCGCTTCAAATTTCTTCTGCCAGAATTCAACCTTTGATTTTGGCATATAAGCATACTTACAGCCGTAATGCCTGTGCCAGAAGCACCCATGAACAAAAATCGCAGTATTATATTTCCGAAGATAAATATCCGGGTGTCCGGGTATTTTCCCCGAATTAAGGCTGTATCTGTATCCCTGTGCAAACAACAGCTTTCTGAAATATATCTCCGGCTTAGTATTCTTTGAATGAATCGCCGCCATATTTTTACTTCGTTCTTCCGGGCTTTTTATATCCATCTTATTTACCCTCAATTATTTTTACATATTCCACAAACCGAGCTAATGTCCATATCCTGTCCCTTCGGTCTTTGGGATATGCTACTATATAGGGTTTCGGTACAACCAGTATAACATTTTCTGCCTGCATCTCATCCATTTGTGCTCCAGATATACCCTGTTGCAATGTACAAAGATATTTCGGTTTATCCCTCAAACGGTCTGCTTCATTCAGCACCTGCCTCCATCTGTCTTTACAGGTAGTTTTAGCAGCCAGTGAGACAATGTAATCAACGGAAAATCCATAATCATGGTATGCTTCCTGTGAAGGAAAAAGGAAGTCCGGCTTTTTATTTCCTTCTGTAACTGCCTGTGATGAATACTCAATACAATTCCCATCAAATATTGCTGACAAATGATGCTCAAGACTTTTTCCCGCACGGCTTTTCCTGCGATTCAACACAATATTGGCAACACGGACAAATTCATCTACCGACTGGAAGCCTTTTGAAATAATCTCACCATATCTTGCATATTCCAATGCCCTGAAAAGTGTATATTCCATATTCGTCCAACTGATAATTTTCTCATCTGGATTTAAACGGATATACTCTATATGGTCATATGTCTTTTCTTCTATCGCTCTGGCTGCCGCCGACATCACATCCGACGCAGGAAAATCCACATCAAGGCTATTGATAAATTCCTGTATAGACAGTTTCTCCTGAGTTTCTGCCGATACTCTTTGTACATCAATAAGGCTGTTTGTTTCTGTTGGGCTAATGCCAAACGTATCAAGAAATTCTTCTATTTCATCATCGGTTTCCAGAAAATATCCACTGTAATCAGCGTCTGTCTGTTTCGTAAATACAAACAACGCCCCTGTTTGTTCTGGCTTCAAAAATGGAAATCCTTTGCCAAATCGTGTAATTCTCAGCTCGTTTTTGCTTTCATAATATGTAAAACAACTTTCCGTTTCAAAATCATCCTGCCATCTGATTTTAATCATTCTTTTAGGAATACCTGTCTGTGCAAGCTCCTGTCTGCTGAACATCATCTCTACAGCTGATTTAGAAATCAAAATTCCAGACTGATGACCTCCTGTTGCTCCCGTATCATTTGCAGAAAGAAATTTACAAAAACTCTTTTCACCGTTAAAAACAGATTTTATTGCCTGTTCCGTATGTCCTGCAATCATCTAAATCACCATCCTCTGTAGTTCTTTTCTCTCTGCCAAATCCATTTCTTCAACTTTCTTTACAATCAGCTTTGCTACATTCTCCATCAATGGCACTACAACCGAATTTCCGAACTGTTTATATGCCTGTGTATCAGATACCGGAATTTTGAAATTCTCTGGAAACCCCTGTAATCTGGCACATTCACGAGGTGTTAATCTTCTGGGATTTTTTCCCTTCTGCTCAATCAGTATTTCTGAACCATCTTTATAATATCTTGCACTGATTGTTCTTGATACACCATCTAAAGGCGCAATACCATATCCAAATCCATTTCCTGCCGCTTTATGTTTTGCCGCATAATTCTGGAGATATGCCCAAAGCTTATCTGATAATGTATATTTTGCATCTACATTTTCATCCAGAATATCACGCATAACAGGTTTGGGAAATTTAGGTGTCAAATTGAAATCAAATTTCACATTTGACCCATATTTGCTACGGTCAAAGCCTACAATCAATATACGTTCTCGATGTTGCGGCACATAATTCTGTCCATCCAAAACAGAATAAAATACCTCGTAATTCAATTCCTCTAATGATTCCAGTATTACCTTAAAAGTTCTTCCTCTGTCATGGCTACACAGGTTTTTTACATTTTCCAGCATAAATGCTTTTGGTCTCTTTTCTTTTAATATCCGGCAAACATCAAAAAAAAGCGTTCCCTGTGTTTTGTCTTCAAATCCCGTCGCCCGTCCAAGACTGTTCTTTTTAGAAACACCTGCAATGGAGAATGGCTGACAGGGAAAACCAGCTACAAGAATATCGTGGTCTGGTATGGCTGAAGCTGATACCTGTGTAATATCCCCTTCCGGCTGTTCTCCGAAATTGGCAAAATATGTCTGTTGACTGTATTTATTCCATTCACTTGAATAAACACAATGTCCTCCGGACTTTTCAAAAGCAATCCTCATTCCTCCTATTCCTGCAAACAAATCTATAAATGTAAATTGTCTGTCAATGTCCTCATGCTGTTTCCTTCTCATATCAGTAACGTAATATGCGACAGCTTCTCTCACACAATCCTGCATTGTCTGCTCCATCATAATGGAATAGTAACTCAATTCATTGTATAAATCATCATCAACTCGTATATGTACCTGTTTCATTCACATCACCTCTGGGAAATAATCTGTACCTGATTTTTCCCTTATTATACTCTTAATACATACATAAAGCAAGCAGAAATTATCGAATATATGTTCTTTTTATAAAATCTACACCAGTCAGCTAAGAATAACCCGAACAACTACAATGTTCTTGACTGACTGGCGAGATTCATTTCATAGTGGCTAAAAAGACTTTAAACAGCCCTTCGGCTATCACCGGGCTTCTCGATTCTGTTTCCTTCTTTCTGCCCGCTTTTGCTCCTTCAATAGCTGCTCTCTTTGTTTCTCCGTCTGAACAATGCCAGACACTTTCTCCTTTCCAAGCACCGCCTTGACACATTCATAATCCCGGACAATTTCTTTTAATTCCTGATTCTCTGTATAGATTTTGTGGAAACGGTCAGATAGATTATTTGCCTTTTCCACAGTCCGATTATAAGACAGTTGCAGCTTATCAAACTTTCTGGAAACGTCCAGATAGGACGCATAAACAGAACGTAATACCTTTACAATCTTCTCCATCAGCGGCTTTGCTTTCTTCTCCCGGTATGACTTTCCGCTTTCTATGCTCCCGGCTTCTGGAAGCACCTGTTCTGGATTGTCTGAAAACTTTGCCGCCATATGTTCCATATCCTTCACCATCGGAGCAAGTTCCTGCATACGCTTCTGGTATTTATCCGCCTGTTTTCTTGCGCTTTCTGCTTCCTTTTTTGATTTCTCCATACCGTTTTGTATAGAACGGATTTCATCATCTAATTCACTAACTGCCCTTTTAGATTTTCGTTGATTTCTTCATAGGATTGATTTTCTGATTGTAATTCCGTTTTCTTCTTTTCCAGTTCTTCAACCTCTCTTAACCGTTCCTGCTTTTTAAAGTCCAATACAAATAAATGTTTTTCAGGGGTTCCTTTTTTCTCCCATTCGATTCCATGATTCAACATAAGTTTGGAAGCTGTTTCTTCTCATGAGCATACCATTGATTCCGTTCCGTATCACTTCTTGTACCGCCCTTAAATCCAAGTGACTCCAGTGCTTTTTTCAGTGATACCCTCGTTTCAAGCCCCCGCTTGCTTCCAGTGACAATACTTATGTAGAGAATCATAGGAGAGGTATTTATTCGGGGTTATTGTTATCGGGTAAATTGAAAGAGCATCTGCTGATGATACAAGAACAGGCGGAGGAAAGGTTCGATTTGCTGATAGAGCAGATGGCAAAACAGGAGGGAGTAACGGAGCAGTTAAAAGCGCAGAATCAGATGCTTTGGGTGCGGAGAATGAATAATATTCGGGCGAGGGCAGAGGAGATTGTGAGGGAAGAAATTATATACTGTCTGTAAAATTTCGGAGCAGAGAAATCTGCTCCATGTTTGTATATATTTTTGTTGATATCCGGCGTTTTTGCGCTTATAATATTAATGGAATATTTTGCTTTTTTGGGGAGCGAAAGTATGGAATACATTACAATTAAAGAAGCTGCAGAAAAATGGAATCTTTCAGTAAGGCGAGTACAGACTATATGTAATGAGGGTATGATACAAGGCACTATAAAATTTGGTCATGCTTGGGCTATTCCGAAAGACGCCGAGAAACCAGCGGATAAGAGGATTAAGACTAAAAAATATATGAAGCGATAATTATAAAATATACAGTTTGAATTAGAATATGAAAGGTGCAATTACTATGTTGCCAGAAGAAAGAGCACGCATAAAAATAGACAATCAGCTTGTCAATGCCGGGTGGGATGTTGTTTCCAGACATGAATATATCCCAAATAGTGCATCAGCGGTTAAGGAAGCATTAATGCAGGGAAATACAGAAAGTGACTATCTGCTTTTTGTGGAAGATAAAGCGATAGCTGTTGTAGAAGCAAAGAAGGAATCTGATCCATTAGGAAAAGAAGTAGAGAAACAAGCCGAAAGATATGCAGTTCATCCGCAGTCATGGTATGGCTTGTGGTTTGAAGGCCTAATCCCGCTTGTGTATATGGCAAATGGAAACAAGATTTGCTATAAAAATATGCTCATTTCGGACAGTGAATATGAAGAACTGACTGAAATGCATTCTCCTAAGAAAATGTTGCAGATTATAAACAAGGTATCTGAGTATGGCGCTTGGCCAAGGCTTGAGAAAAGAGGACTTCGTGACTGTCAATATGATGCTGAAATAGAATTTGAAAAATCAATTAAGGCTGGCAATAAAAAGAATTTGGCGGTACTGGCTACAGGCGCCGGCAAGACATATTTGGCGTGTTTGGCATCCTATCGCCTGTTGAATTATACATCGGTAAAGAGGATTTTGTTTCTTGTCGATAGAAACAACCTTGCAAGACAAACTGAGTCGGAGTTTAGCCTGTTTGACAAGACGGAAAATCGTCAGACTATGAGTTCGTTATATCAGATAAGGCGTTTAAAAAAGGAAAAGGATATCAAAGGAGATATTATTATCTCAACAATCCAGAAGCTTTTTTCAGTCTTGACAGGACAAGCGCTGGAAGAAAGTAATGAGGATGTTGAAGATGAGAACATAAAGAAAGAGGAAGAACAGGAATCAGCAGAAAGCATTCAGCTTGGCAATGATTTGAAGCTTCCGCCAGATTATTTCCAATTCATTATTGTGGATGAATGTCATAGATCTATTTATGGGAAGTGGAAAGCCGTGCTTGATTACTTTTCAGATGCGAAAATACTTGGTCTTACTGCCACACCCACACCAGAAGCGTACAGCTTCTTTAACAATAACATTATCGAGATGTATACATATGATGATTCTGTTGTTGATGGTGTAAACGTACCAGCAAGAACTTACAGAATAATGACTGATGTTACTGAGCATGGAGGAACGATTGAGGCAGGAACAGACATTGTAGAAACACCGCGTCGTAAGAATGAGCCCGTTACATATACAGCGACACAGCCAATAGAATATGCGCCTATACAGCTTGACAGGTCTGTTATTAATCGGGATCAGATAAGAAAGGTATTGATGGCTTATAAAAAAGCTATTTATACAGAACTATATCCGGAAAGGGAACAAAAATGGGAATATGTTCCCAAGACATTGATTTTTGCTAAGGATGATAACCATGCGACAGAAATTGTTGATATGACAAAGGAAGTTTTTCGGGACGAATTTGAAAATGGTAAGGTTCCGCAGAATTTTGTGCAAAAAATCACCTATTCATCAGAAGATTCAAATGGGCTTATCAGAGAGTTAAGAACAGAGAAAGATTTTCGTATTGCTGTAACGGTCACATTAGTTGCTACGGGAACGGATGTGAAGCCGTTGGAGGTTGTACTTTTTATGAAAGACGTACACTCTGATGTGCTCTATACCCAGATGAAGGGACGAGGCTGTCGCGTCATCAGTGACGATAAGCTGAAAGAAGTGACGCCCAATGCCGATACAAAAGAATGCTATTACATTGTAGATGCTGTAGGTGTGACAGAGCATGAAAAATATATGCCGCATCCAATAGCGACTTCCGGAGGAGGAAAGAGGACACTAAGCCTGGATCAGCTTTTGGAACATTTGTCGCACAATGAAGTCAGCGATGAGAACTTAATGCTCCTTAGAGATTATTGTGCAACGATTAATAGGCGTTACGAAAATGATGCATTATTTGGCAGGCATCTTGATTATTTTATAACAACTTATGGCTTTGCGCCAAGAACTGTTGCAAATAAAATCAATAATGCATTTTCAGAAGGAATTATGGTGGAGTATATTAGCCCATCACATGATAATTCAATGAGAATGAAGCTTATCTATAGATTGATTAGTAATGTTCCGGCAAGAAAAAAGCTGCTTGAAATGCAGAGGGGATATTATGCGATAGCAAATGATGAAGATGAAGTAATCTATGCCGGCTTTTCAAAAGAGTCAGCGAAGGCTTATATTGATCATTTTGAGAAATATTTGAATGAGAATCGTGATAGCATAGAGGCGCTTAGGATTCTGTATAATTCGGAGGACATTGTAATTACGCATACTATGCTCGTAGAACTTAGGGACAGGCTTCTTGCAGAAAACAAACAGTATGGTATCTATCAGATATGGAAAAATTATAAGATTCTTGATTCGGAAGGTAAGGTTGAAGAACTTGATATTAAGACAAATGTAAATGCATTAACGCATTTAATTCAGATCGTGCGTTATGCGTATAAGAGAAATCAGAAGCTTACTAGCCTTTTCACAGGATATGGACAGAGATTTAACCTATATTGCGGACAGAATCAACGTGTTTTAACAAATGAGCAGGAGCAGATTATGAGACAGATTGCAGAATATGTGATAGATGCAGGGGCAATTTCCGTAGCAGAATTAAATGAGGTAGATACGGACTTATGGCGGAAGGCTGTAACAATTTTCGGCGCATCAACACTGAAAGAGGAGATGTCAGCTTTATCAAAATTTATATTAAAGGTGGCTTAAAATGGCAAATCAAAAAAGTGAAGCGGCTTTATTGAAAAAAGTATGGGATATAGCGAATGTTTTGGCGGCAGCAGGTGTCGGGTTTACAGACTACATTACACAGCTTACATATATTCTTTTCCTGAAAATGGATGAGGAGAAAGAAGAACTTGGGCTTAACAGCACTGTTCCAGAGGGGTATAAGTGGAAGGATTTGGTTGGTCTTAATGGAACGGATCTTGTTGAAAAATATGAAGAAATAGTGAGAGAACTTTCAAAAGATGAGGGCTTAATTGGAACGATTTTTACAAGGGCAACGAATAAGATTGATCGCCCGGTTATGCTTGCTAAAGTCATAGAAATGGTTAGTGAAGAAAACTGGTATATGATGGAGGGGGATTTAGATCGGAAGAGCGTCGTGTAGGGAAAGAGTGTGTCAGTACGTGTAGA
>CANAZK010000134.1 GCA_947366105.1 uncultured Lachnospiraceae bacterium
GGAACGGAAAGAATAGTCTTCATTCATGTAGAAGTAAAGTACAATCTTCAGAAGGGTTCTCGGGGATACTGAATTTATTCTTTCATAAGTAGAATATAAGTCAGTCAAATCCGTCGCCTCCACAAACTGACTCAGTAACCGCACAGAATCATCCTCCGGAATGATCGTTTCAATATTTAGCGGAAGTTTTAATTGATATCCACTTTGATTTAGGCTATAATTTTTCTGTAAGTTAATGTGTTTGGTCATACATTAATTTTACACCAACTGCTAGATTCTTTCGAGGTCTGGCAGTTATTTTTTGCATAGAAAAGGAGCTGCGCACTAATTACTTAGTGCGACAGCCCCTTTATGAACCGCCAAAAAGAATTCTGTAATAATCCAGCTCCAATACCTGATTAGAGAATTTTATTTTATTCGCCACAACATTTTTAATTGTTTCTATGTAAGCCTCGTCCGCCTCAACACCTTCATTTGCCTCAAATTCGCCAGTGTCGGAGGAATATCTTCCCTTCTCCGTCATCCATGAATAGTTATTCCACAAAACAAGCGGCTCTGTATCGGAAAACACGTCCCTGCCTACGAGGAGCCTTGAATCATAATCTATGCCGAAAAGATTCAAAAGTGTCGGAAGCATGTCAAGACTGTATGTAGGCTCCGGTATTTCATGCACCATATCCTTATACTCATTTTCAAGGCACCCCGACCAAAGCAGCCATGTATTATGGTCGCGTTCCCAGTTTTTATGAATCGGATGTCCGTACAGATCCGCCGCATAATCTTCCGTATTTCCATATGTTTTCGATATTGCCAAACCATACGGATAATGGTCGGACGTCATGCAGATCACTGTGTCATCCGCTATGCCCGCCGCCGTAAGTTTCTCAATCATAAGCGTGAGCGCCTTTTCAAGCTCCATCTGATAGCAATAGTAATATATGGTTGTGTCCTTGTATTGATCGCCCAAAACCGCCTTGACCCGCTCAAGGTTCTCATCCGTTTTTACATCATCCTCCTTATAGATACAATGCCCGCTCACCGTCATATAATATATGCTGAACGGCTGCTGCCCAATATAGGTATCCATCGTCTTATCAAACATAACCGTATCGCCTATCCATGAAGCGCCGGCAATATCTTCCAGTCCATTATCCTGCGCAATATACTGTTCATATCCCAAATTCTGGTGCGTCAAATGCCGGTCATAGAATTTATAGGTACCATTATGATAAGCGCGGCTGAAGTACCCCTGATTCATAAGCTGGGTTCCCATTGTATAATAGTTCAGATTATCCCGATTTTTCTGCATGGTATCAATTCCATCCATCGGAACAAGACCCGTCAAGAAGGAGTATTCACCTGTGGACGTACTTCCGCCCCAGGTTGGCTGATAAAAATCAGAAAAATAAAATCCACTATGTGTCAGACGATAAAGCGTCGGCGTCAGCTCTTCATGAATAACAGCGTCAGAAAATGCCTCCGCACATATTAAAATCAAATTTTTGCCTTTGAACAAGCCCGTATATTCATTCTTCTTGGAAGGCGTAAGGCTGTTCACATACGTATGCATCGCCTTTAACGTCTCATCCGTCTCCGCCTCGCTTAACGCTGCAAAGTCTAAATCAGACACGTTCTCGCCGTAATCTATTTCCTCTTCTTTTCCCTCTTTTGGCTCACTTTCATTCACCTTGGCGTTTGCCAGCACAAAATCCGTTGCCTTGTCGTTTCCAAAGACTGCATATGTTCCGCTCAGCCTCATGCTTGTCAGCAGCCCAAAGTTTTGTGTAGCCATGTTGAATTCAAATTGACTCTTATACTTTTCCTTCAGCTTACCGTGGGATGCCAAAAATGCTCCGATTCCCGTAAATAAAAATGCACAGACGAAAACAATTATGGTCGCCGTAACCTGCCGGCGTCTTGCCGGCAGCTTTCTTTTCCCAAAAACCGTATAAAGGATACCCGGAAGCAAAAACAATAGGATTATCGGAATACTGGTAAAGACTGCCCGAAACAATTCACCGGCAAATCCGCCAACGACGCCTCCTGCTCCTTTCAATGCGGCGCCAAATGTCATATAAACCTGAAAACTTTCTTTTATCAAACATTCGGTAATAAATAAGATTCCTGTCACGAATAGAATTATGATACTGATAATTCTATTTACTTTTCTGGTGAATGCAGATGCCACGCCCGAAAAGAACAGTCCAAGTCCGATTGACAAAAGCAGCATATATATAAATCCCCGGAATATTCCCGTGCCGCCTGTAATGCGCAGTAAAATTTCAAAATATATGAATACAAGCGGAAACAGGTATAAGTGTCCCTGCTTTTTGAATCCGGCTATTATTCTCTTTTTTCTTTCCTCCGCATTTCGTTTGCGCTGTTTCGCGTATCGGATGCTTGTCTTTTTTCGCTTTTTATCCACATTCCACTGCTCTGTTGTATGAAGCAGTTCTCTGAGTTTTCTTCCGTTCCCCTCTGGTTTAAACTCTTTCATCTTAACATTCCTCTTATCCTTAGCATATTTGGTACTTTTTCTTAATTACTAAGCTGTTCCGTCAAAACTTCCTTCACCTTCGCAACCGCATCCGGGATTCCCGAAGGGTTCTTTCCTCCAGCCTGAGCCATGTTAGGACGACCTCCGCCACCGCCGCCTACAAGCGCTGCGATACCTTTAATTAAGTTTCCTGCATGGGCGCCCTTTGCCATCGCTTCGTCAGTCGCCATTGCAACAAGATTCACTTTACCGTTGGCAGAGGATGCAATAACGATCACTCCCTGCCCCAGCTTTTCTTTCAGCTGGTCGCCAAGCTCACGGAGTCCGTTCATATCCACATTCTCCACCGCCGCCGCAAGCAGTTTCACGCCCTTCACCTCCGTCACTTGATCCATAACATCGCCAAGCGCATCCTTTGCCGCCTTGCTCTTTAATGACTCAATCTCGCTTTGAAGCGCCTTCATATCTGCAAGCATATGCTCTATCTTCTCTTTCAGCTTATCCGGCGTTGATTTTGCCGCCTTTGCCGCTTCTGCAAGCTCTTTTTCCACCTCGCGGTAATAATGGAATACGCCTTCGCCTGTAAGCGCTTCAATACGGCGCACTCCGGCAGCCACACCTGCTTCCGATACAATCTTAAAGGTTGTAATGACGCCTGTACTTTTTACATGGGTACCGCCGCAAAGTTCCTTAGAGAAATCCCCCATAGAAACCACACGTACGTCCTCTTCATATTTCTCCCCGAAAAGCGCCATTGCTCCCGTCGCCTTCGCAGTCTCGATGTTCATAATTTCCGTAACTACTTCATTATTCTTTGCAATCTCCTCATTCACAAGCTTCTCTGTTTCAGCAATCTCTTCCGCAGTCATCGCTGAGAAATGCACGAAATCAAAACGAAGTCTGTCCGGTGTTACAAGGGAACCCTTCTGCTCTACATGGGATCCAAGAACTGTTTTCAAGGCCCTCTGCAATAAGTGCGTGGCGCTGTGGTTTTTACATGTATCGTTACGTCTTCCGGCATCCACCGTAAGCGTGACTTTTTCCCCCGTTTTAAATTCTCCTTTCAAAACCTTGCCTACATGTCCCACTTTGCCCCCGGAAAGTTTGATTGTGTCATTTACGGCAAATTCCGCTGTATCCGTTGCAATAACGCCTTTGTCGCCCTCTTGGCCGCCCATAGTAGCATAAAACGGTGTTTTATTTACAAAGATAGTTGCTTCTTGTCCTTCTTGAATGATCTGGGTAAGCTCATCCGTTGTCAGCACAGTAATGTCAGAAGCACATGTAAGCTTATCATATCCTACAAATTCCGTTGTAATCTTCGGGTCAATCTCATCATATACCGTCGCGTCAGCTCCCATATAATTAGATACTCCGCGGGCTTTACGGGCTTTCACACGCTGCTCTTCCATCGCGTCTCTGAATCCGTCCTCATCGATACCAAAACCCTTTTCCTCAAGAATCTCTGTCGTAAGGTCCAGCGGAAATCCATAAGTATCATATAATTTGAACGCATTCTCCCCTGATAATATTTTTTCATTTTTCTCAGCCATCTCTGCAATCATCTCGGACAGAATGCCAAGCCCCTGGTCAATCGTCTTATTAAACTGATCCTCCTCCTGGCTGATGACATTGAAAATCATGTCTTTTTTCTCTTCCAGCTCAGGATACCCGTCTTTTGAGCCTTCAATTACAGTTGCACAAAGTTTGGTAAGGAACTTTCCTTCAATTCCAAGCAGCCTCCCGTGACGGCACGCACGGCGGAGAAGCCTTCTCAGTACATAGCCCCGCCCATTGTTTGAAGGCATAATTCCATCTGAAATCATAAATGTAACTGAACGGATATGGTCTGTGATGACACGGATGGATACATCTTTGTTATATTCCTCTCCATATACTGCACCCGCAAGCTCACATACATGCTCACGGAGCGCTTTTAACGTATCCACATCAAAAATAGAATCTACATCCTGCACAACTGATGCAAGACGCTCAAGTCCCATTCCCGTATCAATATTCTTCTGTTCCAGCTCTTCGTAATTGCCTTTGCCGTCATTGTCAAACTGTGTAAATACATTGTTCCAAATTTCCATATAACGGTCACATTCACAGCCCACCGTACAGTCCGGCTTACCGCAGCCGTATTTCTCACCCCGGTCATAATAAATTTCAGAACACGGTCCGCATGGTCCTGAACCATGCTCCCAAAAGTTATCCGCCTTGCCGAATTTAAAAATACGCTCCGCCGGAATTCCCATATCTTTATTCCAAATATCAAATGTTTCCTGATCATCCACATATACGGAAGGGTACAGTCTGTCTGCATCCAATCCCACAACTTCAGTCAAAAACTCCCATGACCATTTAACCGATTCTTTTTTAAAATAATCTCCGAAAGAGAAGTTTCCGAGCATCTCAAAAAACGTACCGTGGCGGGCAGTCTTGCCCACATTATCAATATCGCCCGTACGTATACATTTCTGACAGGTTGTCACACGCTTCTTAGGCGGAATCTCCTGCCCTGTAAAATATGGTTTTAACGGCGCCATTCCTGAATTTATCAACAATAGACTGTTATCATTGTGCGGCACCAGCGAAAAGCTTTTCATTGCCAAATGTTCTTTGCTCTCAAAAAAATCAAGGAACATTTTTCTAAGTTCATTTACTCCGTATTTTTTCATCTTTTTCCTCCCAGCCATTTCAATTCACTAATACTTTATTATAATTATTATTTTTTTCTTTGTCAATGCGGCTGCCGCTTTTTACAGTAAAAGAGGATGCCGTAAGGCACCCTCTTATGCATCGATTTAAATTTCTTTTTTGTTTTTTCTCTTGCGGAGATTCTTGCCCGCCATAATGCCTGCGAATGCACCCGCTCCGACAATCACCATCTTAATAAGTGTTAAAATTACTGTTGCAAAAAATTCCATTTCTCTGCACCTCCATGCACTAAACTTGTACCTCTTTTCATATCATACCACAAAATATATGCTATTTCAATTCGATTTCTTCCAACTCTTTTGCCGGAATATGTTTGGAAGAATTTTTCACAAAATCAGCAAGAGCTTTCTTTGCTTTCGGTATCTCAATATTGGTTCCTGCGCCGGCAATACAGCCTCCCGGACAACCCATACCTTCAATAAGGCATCCGTTCATCTTCCCTGCTTTCGCAAGCACCAGCATCCTCTTGCAATCCGCAAGCCCCTCTGCATGTTCAATATTAACCTCCACATCCGGATAATATTCGTTGATACATTTTTCGATTGCTTCCGCAACGCCGCCCGCAACCGCATAGCCGCGCCCGGCGCCTGTGGCGTCGTGAAACGAAGACTCCGCCTCAAATTTCGTAAGGTCAATATCCTTTGCATCAAACATTGCCTGAAGTTCTTCAAAAGTAATGACGAAATCTACATCACTTCGCACGGTTCTTCTTGACGCCTCCAGCTTCTTCGACGCACATGGACCGATAAACACCACTCTCGCATTCGGATGCTCCTGTTTAATCGTTCTCGCAGTGGCAACCATAGGCGTTAGTTCCTGAGATACCTGATCCACCAAATCCGGAAAATATTTCTTCGCCAGCATCGTCCATGACGGACAGCATGATGTGAGAAGAAACGGCAGTTCTCCCGTCACCACCTGCTCCACATAGTGATGGGCTTCTGAAATTGCTCCGATGTCCGCTCCAAGAGCTACCTCGTACACTTCCTTAAATCCAAGTTCCTGAAGAGCCGCTTTGATATTTCTCGGCGTAATATTCGGTCCAAACTGTCCTACAAAAGCCGGCGCAACTGCAGCGATGATCTCTCCGCCCTCGCGCAGGGCGCGGGCAAGCTGAAATACTTGAGATTTGTCCGAAATAGCTCCGAACGGACAGCTGACCATGCACATGCCGCACGCCACACATTTATCATTATCAATGCACGCCCTTCCGTATTTATCGCTTCCAATGGCATTTACGCCGCATGATTTTTGACATGGACGTTCCTTTTTCGCAATGGCATCATACGGGCAGCTCGCCTTACATTTGCCGCATTTGATACATTTTTCCTGATCTATATATGAGCGTCCGTTTCTCATGGAAATGGCTCCGACCGGACATACCTGACGGCATGGATGTGCAAGACAGCCTTTGCACATATTGCTCACTTCATACTCTTTCTCCTCGCATGACGCACAGGCGGAAGGAATTACCTGCATAAGAGGCGGCTCATAATATTTGGCGGAAATATTGCTCTCCTCAATTCCCGCCGTAATATGCACCGGTTTGTCTTCCGGCCGAAGAGACATACCCATTGCAAGACGTATACGCTCGCTTGCAATGGCGCGGGCATGATAAATGCTGTCACGGTATTTCTCCTCTGTATCTTCATTTACCATTCTGTACGGAATTGCCTCGATAGATTCGATTAATGTCTCCGGTGTGGATTCAAAGCCGACCCGTGCGACCTCCTCAAAAACTTTTCGCCGTATATATCTTACCGGCGTCTCTAGTCCTCTCATTTTCGTCCTCCTTAGTGATAAAATACTTGTTGTGCATAATAGACGGACTGCATGGCGTCCTTTCCATAAAAGTCGGCTCCTATCATGTCCGCATACTCCTGATTCAAAACGGCTCCTCCTACCATAATTCTGCACTGAGGAACTTTCTCCCTCAGAAGCTTAATCGTCTGCTCCATGTTTGCTACCGTGGTAGTCATAAGAGCGCTTAAGCCAACCAGCTTTATGTCCTCAGTAATTACAGCTTCCACAATTTTCTCCGGCGCTACGTCTTTCCCCATGTCAATCACTTCAAAGCTATAATTTTCTAATAATACTTTCACGATATTTTTACCGATATCATGAATATCTCCTTTCACGGTGGCAAGCAGAACCTTATCCTTTTTCGTTCCGGCTTGTCCCGACTTCTCAAGTTCTTCTTTCAGCACCGTAAATGCCCCTTTGGCCGCCTCTGCGCTCATAAGCAGCTGCGGCAGGAAGAACGTCCCTTCCTCGAATCCGCGCCCTGCATGATCAAGCGCTGGAATGAGCTGTTCATTAATAATTGCAAGCGGAGACGCCTCATTTACAAGATGCTTTACAGCGTGCAGCGCATCTTCCTTCAAGCCTTTTATAATAGCGTCTTTAAGCGTTAACCCCGCTGCTTTAACCGGAACATCCCGGGAAATATTTTCTGCCTGCGGCGCGCAGCCTGCAATGTAAGCATTACAGTTCTTGTCATACCCCATAAGCGCACAGTACGCATAATACGCGTTCATCATTTCCTTTGATGAGGGATTAATAATTCCCGCACTCAGCCCTTTCTGCATTGCCATTGTATAAAAACCGGCATTGATAATCGGGCGTGAAGGAAGTCCGAAAGAAATGTTGGAAACGCCGAGAACCGTCCGCACTCCCAGTCTCTTCGTTATCAGTTCCAAAGCCTCAAGCGTTGTAACG
>CANAZK010000135.1 GCA_947366105.1 uncultured Lachnospiraceae bacterium
ATATATCGGCATTTACCAACTTATGAAAAGATAATCAGAAATTTAGTAAGTTTTTTATCTAAAAATAGCAGTTTTTGAATTTATGTTGTATTGTTAAGTTATCACCCAAAACAACTTCATAAACCGCCAACTGCTATGATTAGTTTACCATGGATCTTTAAACTCAACAACTGCATATTTTATTTTTTTATCCGTCCACCACCTTTCTTGGAAATGTAACAGTGTCAACACTTATTTCAACTTATTATATTTTAGAGGAGATTTTTACGATGGACAAATATTTAGATTCTTTCCGGGAAATGATTTCCTTTCGCGGTCTTACCAGCCATACCCTTACAGGTTACTGTACTTACATCCGGGCTTATTTGGATTACCTCTCAAACATTCTCTGTAAAACCCCCGAAGATGTTTCGTGGGAGGAACTGCGGGATTACATCCGCTGGCTCTAGAAATCCAGAGGCCTTTCTGACCGCACGATCAACTGCGCCATTTCACAGCTGCGTTTCTTTACCATGTATGTGCTGCATAAGACATGGGATAATACACAGCTTCCTTTCCGCCGGTTTGATGCATATCTTCCTTACGTTCCTTCAAAAGAACAAACATGGCAGTTTATTTCTTCCATGCCTGATCTAAAACCTAAGACTATGGTCTCCCTCATGTATTCTTCCGGCCTCCGTATCGGCGAAGTCTGCCGGCTCCGCTATGAAGATGTCGACCGAAAAAATATGCGGCTTCACATCACAAACTCCAAAAACAGAAATGACCGCTATACCATTCTCTCAAAAGCGGCTCTTGACCTTCTGACACGGTATTGGTTTCAATGCGGCCGTCCTGTGGGGTATCTTTTCCCAAAGCAGTCAGGAGAAGACAGGCTCATTGATTCCTTTTTTCTCTCAAGGCACATCCATGCCCATGAGGACAGGCTTGGATGGGAGCGCAGGCTCACCTGCCACTCCTTCCGCCATGCTTCCGGCACCCACTTGTATGAAAATGGTACGGACCTGCTTACCATAAAAGCACTTATGGGTCATAAATCCCTGGATTCCACCACCATTTACGTCCACCTTTCAGGCAGCTCCATCCGGCAGGCTGTCAGCCACTTTGACCATATGGCAGGTGTCCGCCATGAGTAGTTACAAAATCCGGCAGATATTTGAGAGATCCTATGATGGCTATTCTGCACAGCATCCCTGTCAGCCAGATGTGCAGCGCAAAGCCGCACATGCCATCTTAAACGGCAAATCCGGTAAACTTAAGTCAGTGTACCGACTGCGGACCCCCTTACTTCCATGTTGTGTTTACGCTTCCCCACCAGTTGAATCCTCTCATTTACTGCAATCAAAAGCTTTTGTACGGCCTTTTCCACAGATGCTGCGCTGAAACACTCCTGGAATTATCTGCCGATAAGAAGTGGCTCGGGGCAGCGCCCGGCATCATCTAGATTCTCTATACATGGAACCAGGAACTGGATTACCATGTGCATATCCACTGCATTGTTTCCAGCGGCGGGCTTACCATGGACGGGAAAATCCGGAAATCTTCCAAAAGCTTTCTTATCCGCACAGATATCACTGGAAAGAATGGAAAAACAGACTTTATGAAACAGACTGGTGCCCCTACATCAAGGAGACCTTTAACGGCTTTGGCAATGCCATTGAATACCTCGGGCGCTATACCCACAGGATTGCCATCTCCAACAGCCGGATCCTTTCTGTTTCTGATGATACGGTTGTTTTTTCCGCCATAGGAAAGAAGCCCGGTGAGCCCAAACGTCAGAACAACCTGGAGCATACTGAATTCATCCGCCGTTATCTGATGCATGTGTTGCCTCCCGGTTTTCAAAAAATACGCTATTATGGCTTTCTGAACAACCGGATGAAGAATAAGAATCTCAGTGTCATCTTTAAGCTTCAGAATGGGCAGCGTTTTAAACGGCGTTTCGCCGGAATGACCATGGCGGAGCTTTTAAAAGCTGTTTGGAAATTTGACATCTGCCTGTGCCCTGTATGTGGACATCCTGCAATGAAACAGCTGGGAAGGTGCTATGCCTATCCTTTCTGATACGCTGGTTTCCCATACTTTTTTTGAGGCCTCCCACCGGAATGTCCGCGAAGCATGCCCAAAAACAGAAAAAACGCCTGTATTTATCCTAGTTCTTCATTGCAGACCGCCATAATCTTCCGTTTTAAGTTTCCGGGTGAAGATAGTATCCCCATACAGCCTGCGGCTAAAGTTCCGCGCCTTGGTACAATTGAAAAGAATCACATTCAGAGCAGTTTTATCTTTTGTATAAAGCTGTTCTCTTTTTCTGCTCTGAATCTGATACTTTCCTTAAAAATTATATTACTGTTCACAGTAAGATAATTCATTGTAAAAATATGTGATAATCCGTTTATGAAAAGGATTTTTCAATATATAATTATATTACATTATTACATAAATAATATTTCAGAAAGGATGAGAATATGAATGCTGGATATGTGCGTCTTTCCAGAGATGACGATAAGCGAAATTATGTTTCTATAGAAAATCAGAAGTTAATTATCAATCAGTATGCAGCCGATCATGGAATGGTTATTGACCGATGGTATGAAGATGACGGAGTGTCAGGTTATATTTTTGACAGACCGGGATTTAGGCAGATGATGGCTGATCTGGAAAAGGACATTGACACAGTTTATGTAAAAGATTTTTCTAGATTAGGCAGGCATAATGCGAAAGTTCTTTTGCTTTTGGATGAATTTCAGGAACGTGGAAAACATCTCATTGTAATTGATGATAATTACGATTCTTTGGATTCCAGCGATGACACCATTGGAATTAAAACATGGTTCAATGAGCGTTATGTGAAAGACACCAGTAAGAAAATCAAAAGAGCGATTGGAGCCAGACAAAAAGAAGGCACGCTTATGACAAAACCGCCTTTCGGATATTGTCGGGAAACGAAAGATAAAAGTATTATCAAAATCATTCCCAAGGAGGCGGAATTTGTCAAAATGGTTTACAATCTTTATATTTCCGGATCCGGTTATCGTAAAATAGCAAATTATTTGACCGACCAGGGTATTCCAACGCCCTCTATGGTACAGCGAGAACGGGAAATTAAAGAAGGCCGCATGAGCAAAAAGAAAGTTACAACTATTTGGTCTGACAGTATGGTGAAGGAATTATTAGATAATGATTTTTACATTGGAACCTTTCGTTTGAGAAAACGTGCTAGAAATACGGTACATGGAAAGGATAAACGTGTTCCAAAAGAAGAACAGTGTATTTTTGAAGACCATCATCCGGCAATTATTGACAAAGCCACTTTTTTTCTTGTGCAGGAATTAAAAGAAAAGCGTAATCGCACGAATTATCGTGGCAGCAGAGGGGAATGGATTGGTTCGGAAATTCCCAATCCTTTTGGAAGCTGTTTGTTTTGTAAAGATTGTGGAAGTCGTCTGACACCGATTAAGCGTCAAACCTCCAGCAGAGAAAGAAAATATTATATTTGTACCACCTATAATACAAAAGGCAGACGGTATTGTGAAAAAGCACATCTGATTGAAGAAAATGATTTGATGGAAGATGTGCTGAATTATATTAAAATGTGTAGAGAGGCGCTTTGTGAAGTAATTTCCACGTATGATATGAGGGATTTTGAGGCAGAAAGGAAAACATTGTCAGAAAAGCGGCAGGAAATCCAGGAAGAAATTCAAAATCGAAAAAATCAGTTGAAGGTACTTTTGACACAGAAGATAAAAGATTTATCCATAGCATCTGAAAATGAAGATTTGATCCATGAAACTTATGATTCCATGCAGAAAGATTTACTGGCACAGATTCATGGACTGGAGATGCGGGAAAAAGAGCTGAATGAAACAGCCATAGAAACACCTGATGTAAAAGATAAATTAAGAAATGCACTGGATATAGTTGATAAAATTATTGCCGGCGGAACTCTTGACCGAAGGGACATTGAACTGTTGATTGAGAGAATTGACGTAGACAAAGAGGGAATGCCGGAAATTACGTTAAAATATGGTTTGTCAAATCTGATTAATTATAGTCCTGCTGAGGAGATGAATCGCCGGGAAAATACCGTAATCGCTCTTGTAATGAAGTTGATTAAAGAAGAGGAACGTGGATATACATCTGCAAAATACTTGTCAGAACATATCACAGCGCTGGGATTTAAGAAGACAAAACAAAGTATTTTGCCTTATATCAATCTGATGAAAGAACTGGGGATTCTCGAAGACACGGATAATCCGCTGAAACCTTACAAGATTGTGAAAACAAAAGAAGAGATTACAGTATTGATGCATCAATATCTGCTGGATTTACCGGCTCAAATGACTGCGGAACAGTTATCGAACAATTGTTTACATTATATTGGTGGCGGCAGGCGGTATGCCGGAGATGGTATTTGAGTATATTCTGAAACAAAACGGCATTGACCCAATGGAAGATGTTAGTATTGACCAAAGTATTGATTTTGGTTCTACTGGAGCTGCCTTTTCAGAAGGAAAAGGGGATTTCACGGTTGTGTTATATGGTTTACTACACCACAAAATACATAAATGAAATAAAGGAGCGGTGGCAAGTTCCGCTCCTTTACTAATCTTCCTTTTCCTCTTTATCTTTCTTCTTTTTGCCTTCAACTGTTTCAATGCAATCAACGATATCATCACTTGTGAAATTTTTGGATTTCAACCATTCGATAAGATTTAGAACCTCTCTTGCTGTCATTGCTTTTAATACCTCCATCTTTCAATCCCCTTTCTGTCTATCAGATTTACTTGCCAAATCTGATAATACCATTATAAAATATTCGTACGAATATTTCAAGACTTTTTAATATTTTCTTTTATGATTCTCCGAATAAATCCGTTTATACTTTCCCCTGTATTATCGGTATATTCCTTTAACGCTTCATATTCCTCTATTTTCATATCTAGTGGAATCCGCTTATATGCCTTTGCCTTATATTTCAGCGTTGCCCTTACCTGCGCTTCACTGGTAGCCATATCCTCACACTCCTTTCAAAGTAATAATATCACAATTTTTATATTCGTACAATTATACAATGTGCACAATTTATATTCGTACGATTTGTTTATATTGCTTATTGAAATATTCGTACGAATATAGTATACTGATATCATCAAGAGAGGAAAGGAGGAACGCAGATGGACAAGAAAATAGGCAAGCTGGTGAAGATTGTAAGGTCACTCACACAACTTGCCTTAGAGATTGGAACTCTCATAGCAGTAATCAAAATGATTATAGAGAGTATCCGATAGGTTCTGGGGAGGGAAACCTCCCCTACCTAAAAAATAACATAGTCTATCTGTAAAATCAATATGATAAAGAATATTTTGAAACTTGTGGTGGCGGTTGTTTGGTTGGTTATTGTAGTGGTTGGATTGGTGATTCTTTTTACCTAATTTATCAAAGGAACGGAGGATATGAGAAATGAAAAATACATGGAATGTTGTACATGACTGTGATTTAGACGATGGAACACCGACAGAATGGGCTTTGAAAATAGCTGATAATGTATTTTATTGGATAGACGCTATGGCTGATTTTACATTTGATGTTATTGACAAAGACGGACACACTGTTTTGAAAAACTGCCAGTCCTTAGCAAGTGCCAAAAGATGGGTAACTATCAATCTTTTATAACCACACTACCCACCCAGCGGGGATGCGCCGGGAGAAAGAAGGGAAGATATGACGAAATATCCAATGAAAAATAAAACTGATAGGCCGCTGTTTGAATACCTTGTGAGGGACAATATGCACCTTGACTATTATCTTTTTGACGAATTTGATAAAGCTCTCAAACAAGCCGAAAAGATGTCTATCTCTGACGGTAGACACATTCTTATATACGAAAATTATTTTAACACCAAAACAAGGGAATGGCATGGTTGCAATACTTTTGATGTTGTAGAAGGCGAGGTCAGATACGATAAACACGCACGCCCCGATTTACACCTTGAATTTTATGTCAATGCCGGGGAATGGATGAACCCTAATCAGAAATGGATTGATTTACTTAAAGAACAGGCGGCAGGATAACACCTACCGCTGTTTTTGAGTAACTAAATCAGAAACTTGAAGCCACTCAGCTTATTATTTTCATCAAAATAAATATATTCAATAATTGATTTCCAAAATACATTCTTGTGTTCGTTATCAAGCCTGGAGTACATATCAAGCCAATTGCCCGAGAATGCGCCTAGAAGCTCCGAATAGCGTTCAATTACGGCGAGGGTACTCTTATCAGTACTTTTGCTTAAATCTGCTTGCAGGCGTTCATATTCGCTGTCATAGAAGTCTTCAGTGATACGTCCCTTTTGAAACATTGAATTAAGACGGCTGATTTCTTCTTCAATCTTTCGGGAAGTGTTTTTTCTCTTTCTCGCAGATTTATTTTTCACATCAAATTCAAAATATTCTTTCCGCAATATCTCGAATACATTTTCAATCATGTAATTCTCAACAACGTGTTCTGTGATGCACGGTCCGCCGTAATGTCCGTTTAGTTTGTTTGCACACCTATAACGGTAGTAAGTAGACACGGTTCCATTTTTATGTTTATGCCTTTTAAGACAGCCGGTGAGAGAGCTGTTACAGATAGGGCATCTTAAGAGGGAAGAAAAAATAAATGTATGTTCGTGTTTCTTTGAGTAGGTTTTAGTCTGCGAAATACTGCGGATTCTGTTGAAGTGTTCAAGCGGTATGTATGGTTCGCAGAAATTGTAATTATCTTTAAATTTGCCGGCGTATTTTTCATTTTTGAACAGCTTATCAAGCTTGTATACGGAAGGCGCCTTGTCTCCGTACTTGTCGCGAATATATTCTATGACTTTTCTCTGTGAGAAGCATTTGAAGTAATAATCATAGGCATCATAAATAATATGCGATACTTCAGGATCCTTTTGGATATACCCGTCAACAACTACATAGCCGTAAGGAGCAGCCATGCCGCTTATCACCTTGCCCTGAGACTTTTTATAATCAAATACTGCCTTAATACGTTCGCTTGTGCGGTCGCATTCTGCCTGATTAACTGACAGCATTATGTTAATCACCATCTGCCCGTTAGCAGTGGAAGAGTCATAGTTTTCAAATATTGTTTTCCAGTTACAGTTATGTGCCTGTAGAATTTCCTCCGTGATGTTGTAGTCCTTGATGTTTCGGAACCAACGGTCTAACTTTGTTACTAGAATCATGTCAATTTTATCCCTCTTCACGTCTTCGAGCAGACGAAGGAGTTCTTTTCTGTTTTTCATTGATTTTCGCGCAGATATGCCTTCGTCAGCATAAACATCTATTATGGAGTAGCCATGCTGATTTGCATAGTCTGTAAGGGCTTTCTGCTGTGCCGGCAGAGATAGTCCGTTAAGATGCTGTTCTTCCGTAGATACGCGGATGTAAACTGCACAACGTTTGTTTTTGGCAGAATTCATGTTAATCACCGTCCTTATAGTATATATTAAAAAAGGGTATAAAAAATACACCTATTGCCATAACAGGTGTATTAGTGGTATAATCTAGCTGTTTAGGAAGGATTATACCCATACACTTTGTATGGAATAGTCTTGTGAGACCGTTCGGTATTGGCGTGCCGGGCGGTTTTTGTAAAATTGTACAAAAATGTGTACATAAATTGACAATATGTAAATAAACCTTGAGTTTTGCAGCAAATGAGACTACTAAGCCCCTCCGAAGCCCGTAAATATAA
>CANAZK010000136.1 GCA_947366105.1 uncultured Lachnospiraceae bacterium
AGTATATTTACATAATGAGACGCTTCTCTTCACCGCTGTAATAATATACCTTATAAGAGAGAATCTCCTCGGTATCCAGCTGCGTGTCGTTTATCTCCGCTATCATCTCCTCAATCTCACATTTTTTCGGCGCTCTGCTCTCTGGAATAATAATCACCTCATGAACGCTGCTTGGAATCACATAATAGTTCTCGCCAAGCTTCTCTCCAATCATCTCCGCCACTCCCTCGTAAAAAATACAGGCGGCGCCAAAATTCTTCTGCTCATTGCTCAGTACATACATGAAGTCCTCCCCGTTATCCGTCTCTGCCGGAATTTCGAGCATATGCGCCAGCACGTCTTTCATTGTACTGAACTTCGCCGGAAGCAGTCTTACAACATTTTTCTCTGCTTCACAAAACACCTCATCTTCCGTGACGTTCCACACTGCCAAATGCTCATCCCGAACCATCATAACCGCCGTTCTATGCTTACTTAAGTCTAAAAGAACATAACACACAACCGCCAAATCCAGAACATTTCTGTGGGGTACGTGCTGCAGCAGTTCTTTGTTTTCGTCCCTGTTGATCACTTTGTACACCACGGACGGCTTTACGTTTTCAAAAGAGTGCACACATTTCCCCTCCCATGATTCATGAAAACGCGTCTCTTTGTACAATTCCAAAATCTGCTCTACAATTTGATCAAGCTCTTTTCCTTCTTGAAACTGCTCGTAATACTCTTCAAGATAAATGGCAGGCGAAATATTAATCCCTTCCTCCGAGACCATAACCCCCCTTCTTTCACACCCATTGTTTTTCAACGCAATATGAATACACGTTTTCATATTGGGAGCAATAAAGCTCTGCATTTTCGTCTCTACCTCATTCACAAACTGATGATACGTCATATAAACTCCTTTCGATACGAAAACATCTAAAGTAAAGTAATTTTGAATGTTATGTGATGAACATCTTGAAAATTGATTTGAATTAAATTTGAATATAGAATATTATGTATTTGCTATTATATGTGATAAAAATAAATTTTGCAATACTTTTTCCTTTTTGTTATCATATAACTTTGAAAACTGCAAACGCCCACTCATCAGGCGACAGTTCGTTTGTCGCCTGATAGTATGTGGTCTGCTCCTCAATTACCCTCCGTTTAAATGGGTACGGTTATTTAATTTATATACTCCTCTATCATTTCCATAACTTTCTTCACTGTTCCTTCTTCCAGCGGACAACTCAAATTACCGATTTCCAAAAGCTCGCGATATCCCCTGCTTCCTCCTGCACAGCAGAGATTGAAGTAATCTTCCCATGCCTTTGCAGAATTCTCTTTCATACGTCCATAATATTCAAGCGCCCCAAAGCGTGCCAGCGCATAATCAATATAGTAGAACGGATACATGAAAATATGCTGCTTCTGCATCCAAAATCCTCCCTGTTCAAGGAATGTATTTCCATCATAATCGCGCCACGGAAGGTATTTTTTCTCAAGCTCGCTCCATACTCTGCGTCTTTCCATACCGTCAAACAGCCTCTCCGCATATACACGATGCTGAAATTCGTCCACACACGCCATATACGGGACACACTGCAAAGCATCCCACAAATGCGCCTGGCGATACTTGTCTGCATTTTCCCCGAAGAACAATTCCATCCACGGATATGTGAAGAACTCCATCGACATAGAGTGAATCTCATCCACTTCGGATGTAGAAAATACCTGTTCTGTCAAAGCCACTCTTCTTGACGCTTCAAACGCCTCAAAAGCGTGCCCCGCCTCATGGGTCAGGACGTCAACATCCGCGCTTGTTCCATTGAAGTTTGAAAAAATAAACGGCGCTTTATAATCCGTAAGCATAGTACAATAGCCGCCCTGATGTTTTCCCGGCTTTGTCTCCAAATCAAACAAGTCATGCTCCAGCATAAAATCAAAGAAAATGCCCGTCTCTTTGGAAAGCTCACGATACATTTTTCCTGCATTCTCAAGCTGTTCCTGCATGGTTCCTATTGGAACTGCATTTCCTTCAGGATATACAAGACCTTCATCATAATAGTGAAGCTTTTCAACGCCTAGACGCGCCTTCTGCTTCTCAAATAATTCCCGGCATACAGGAACTACATGCTTACACACCTCTTCACGGAATACCGCAACATCCTTTGGCGTATAGGTGTACCGTCCCATGCTCTCGAAAACCATTTCCTCATAGCCTGAGAAACCAAGGTTTTCTGCCATCTGAAGACGGATTTTCATAAGTTTTGTATAGATTTCATCAAGTTTTCCGGAAATCGATTCATACATAGCCGACCACGCTTCAAACGCTTCTTTTCTAATGCCTCTGTCTGTGCTCTGCATTTGTTTCAAAAGCCCATAGAAGTTTAACTTCTCACCGTGAAATTCCGTAACAGGCGAGGCCGCCGCCTTACTGTACTCCTGCACAAGCATACTCTCCTGCACTTGAAGCTCTACATTGCATTCATCCGTCAAACGAAGGGAACTTCGAATCTGCTGTATCAAAAGACTCCCGTACTCCTCTTCAAACTTATCAACGAACTCCGAACTCAATAAAGCCTCATTGAATTTCTTCATCTCGACCCCTATTTTCGGCTGAATTCCATAGAAATACTCCATCTCTTTCTCATAAAACTCATCCAACGTATTGATCGTATTTCTGATTGATGCGACAACCTGCATGGTCTGAAAATGATTACCTTCCTTCTTCACCTTATCAAAAACTTCTTTCGCCTCTCCATAACCAACGCTTTCTTTAAGCGCATTAGCGGCATGACAAATCACCGCAAGAAATGCCTGCCCGTCGGGGCGCGCATACTGAATCTCTGAAAATTTTTCCATCTTAAACCCTCCATTTTACAACGAATATTATTCCTGCTTTTTTTTGCATTTACACATATATGTGCCTGATAATAACAGTATACCCCCGTTGCCGCATATTGCGCAAACAAAATCTATCCCGGCGCCCGTAGATTCCCTAAAACGCCGCAAGAGGCACTCCCTATGTGAAAGTGCCTCTTCGCTTATCGTCCTGCTCTATTTAATTATATCTTACAGTTTCTGCCCGCATTTCGGACAATACTCAAATTCCTCCGGCGTACTAAAACCGCAATGCTGACAATATTTCCATTCCTGCTGCTTTTCCTGGAACAAAAGCTCCTCATTAAGAGCAGTAAGTCTTCCCCGCTCAATATCTTTTCCAAGCTCACTATTCAGCTCACATACTTCACCGCAGCAGCTCATCTTAGCAAAATATCTTTTTCCCCATTTAAAAATCGGAATAAAGAAAAATGAAAAGTACGAATATGTCATAATTATCTGAATGTGTCCATATTTCTGACAACATTTACATATTATAAGCTGATCAAAATTGAGCTGTTTCCGATTCTGACCGCTTCCCATAATGAAAAACATAAATGATTCTCCTTATAATACCAATGACGGCGCTGAATAAACTCTTGCTCCCAGTTCGTTGTCAAGCATATAAAGGCTCTTAGGATCGTCCCCGAATAATTCAAACTTCTTCACAAGCCCTTCCGCATTTGTCTCTTCCTCCCCCTGTTCCTTTACAAACCAGTCAAGAAACTGCATAGTACGGAAATCCTTTACAGAATATGCTGCATCGTAAATATTATGGATTAAGCTTGTAACATACTGCTCATGTTTCAACCCTTCTTCAAGAACCGCCTTCGCACTTGTAAGCTCTACACCCGGCTTGTCCACTGTTTCCAGTTCTGCTCTCTCTCCATTGTTCTGAAGATACTGTACGAACAGCATCGCATGATCTCTTTCCTCCTGCGCCTGAATTCTGTACCAATTTCCAAATCCGTCTAACCCCTGGTCATAATAATAGTTGGAAAAATCTAAATATAAATAGGCAGAATAAAATTCTTTATTCACCTGCGCATTCAATAACTCTACTACATTTTTATCTAACATTTATATATCCTCCTTAAGTTTCAAACTACATTTTTTATTATACGCCTACACGATATATCTGTAAAGCGGGATTTAATACCTGTTTACCACGTCTTTTCATAACAAATTACTTATCCCCATAGTGACCTTTACAGTGTGCAATATAAATCCTGCCATCTTCCATATGATAAACAAGTCTGTCTTTATCATTGATGCGCCGGCTGAACTCCCCTTGCAAATTACCTGTTAAAGGCTCAGGCTTTCCGATACCTTCCATACAACCATTTCTCTCTATATCTTTTATAAGCTGATTGATTCGTTTGATTGTCTTTTTGTCCTGAGACTGCCAGTAAAGATAATCTTCCCATGCGTCGTCAGACCATATTTTTTCACTCATCATCCACCTCAATCAGTTCATGCGCAGTACCTTTACCTTCTCGTAATTCTTGTACAGATTTTTGAATGTACGCAAGATTCTCTTCTGAAAAGAATGGCTCTGAATGCTGTGAAATTTCAAAAGGTATTTTGTTTTCACGTAAAACAGCTTTCACAAAAAGATTGATAGCCGTTGAAGTATTTAATCCGACATTCGAACAAAATTTATCAAAACTTGCTTTATCTTTTTCGTCTACTCGTGCAGTTATTGTTGCTTGTGCCATAATAACATCTCCTTCCTAACTTTCCATCCAATCATATTATATCACTATTGTATTCAGTTAACAAGCATTTGTATTACAATAGCAGAGTATTGTTTGATTCCAATCGAATTTAATTCAGCAAGGCATTTTAAAGTAAAAAGAATTCCGGAAATAAATCCGGAATTCTTTTTATGCAAGAAATATGCTGTCTACATACATTCTCATTTCCTCATAGGACCGTACATCTCTCGCGCCATCCACAACCTTCTTCTGGTCTTCCTCCGAAAGCTTGGAAAATTCAGACATTGCTTTCTGATTCTGCGCAAGATGCATTGTGAAACCCATTGGAAGTTCTGTATTATCTATCATATACTCTCACCTCAGAATTAGTGTTTGATATATGATGAAATTTATTCATTTTTATAAAATTCATATTATATTCTTTTTTCGATTTCCTTATTTATCCTGTTTCGCAATGTAATCAGATACATATCAGATTTTGGATATCTCTTAAATGTAATCGGTTCTCCCAAGTCACCTTCTATAAGCTCCATTACATATTCTTTGCTTGTAAGTGACTCCAGCATCTTCATTGCCCTCAAATCCGTAAGCGCCTCATAATGAACCATCATGCGGATAGATTCTTCCGGATGACCGTCCGCCCCCGGATATACAAGGAACGGATCTCCCGCCGGAAATGCATTTCCTGAATCCGTTACTTCATATGGATTAATATGCTCCAATGAAAACTGGCTGTTGTAGAAATTATATCCCCAATGGAGGATTCCGACAATATCATATTTATACAACTGCACGCCATAAATGCGGTTTCTTGCCGAAGGCATGGACATGAAACGGTTGCTTACTTCATAGAACTGTCCTGTACAGTAATAAGTCCACATGTCTGTAAGACCATGCTCAAGGAACTCCTCAATCTCATTGTTGCCCGGAATCGGCTTATCAACAAGCCCTCTTGCATAATAGTCATAATTAGACAGCGCGTCAAATGTATGGAAGCCCTTCAGCATATCTCCAAGTGAATCCCTTGCCGCCTTATAGCTCTCTAAATGCTCCTCCCAAGGTTCATCGGAGATATGAAAATATGTTACGTCTGCAATACCCCATTCCTTAAGCTTCTCAATTAACCGCGGCAGAAAGCTCTGTAAGAATCTTGTATATTCACCAACCGCCGGCGTATGCCAGCCAAAAATTTTCTCTTCCTTTCCATCCACCAAAGCCATAACCTTCGGAGCATATTTTGCACCCCACTGAGAGAAAATATGTGACATTTCAAAATATTCAATTCCACACTTCCTGCACAAGTCAACCCAGCGTTTCATTTTTTCAAATTCAAACAGATACTGTCCGTCTCTCACTTCTACATCAACAAGCTGGACTGTCGTACGCTCTCCGCCCACTGCCGTATCAAGCGGCGGTGTAAATATCGGCGTCAGCATCATGTTGCATCCCCGCTTCACGCTTTCAATAAAATAATTTTCAAGAAGCTTCCAATGCTCCTCGGAAAACACGCCCACATTGTAATAATCTGCAAGACAGTCTGCGTGCATCCACTCTGTATGCATGATTGTCTGTTTTGTAAGCTGCGCGCCGATCACATGCAATTTTGCCGCCGCCTGACATACTGCTTCTCCCTCTTTCAAAAGCGCAATGACAATCTCATAGTCTCCTGCCGGAATCTCGTCTGTAATCTCCACATCAATCCAAAGACTTCTCCACTGCTTCGTGCAGACTACCGCTTTACCGTCTTTGACGTCCCTTAATAAATCCGGATAAAGTCCCGACGTGGTCTTCAGATAATTATCATCCACAATTCCGTTTGTGGCCCTTCCAACCGGAACCTGCTCTACAGTTCTTACACGAACCCATTTTTCAATAGACGAGGTTACTCTTACGTCCAGCCTCTCCCTCATGAAATTTGTACCTGTATAAGCTGCCTGGAATGATACCGTCTCACCCCAAAGACCGCTCAGTTTCATACATTCCGGCTGATATACCGGCTCCTCATCCTGAAATACTTTCGCAAGGGCACTTAATAACTTCATTTCATACTTGACATCTGTTTTTTGCATATCCATTTCTCCTAAAATATTATTTTATAATTCGCTTCTCTCGCCGCCTCCATAAACCAGTCAATCTTATAAAGCGGCGTTATCTCGGGAATGTCGCAGCCTGTTGCCAAATGAAATCCTTTCTCCGACTTCATCCCTTCTGTGATACAAAACTGTACCGCTTCCCACATATCTTCTCTCGTGCCGTTCAGCACAATTTCAACCGGATCTACATTCCCTGCAAGAGTTATCTTATCTCCCAACTCCTTCACTGCCTGCCTCAAGTCAATAATGTTGTCCAAACTCAACTCATTCAGTTCATACTGACACAGGTATTTCCAAATACTGTTTGTTTTCCCACACATATGAAGAGACACCCTTTTCCCCGTCCTAGCCAATACATAGTCCGTCAATTCTTTTGTATACGGAAAAACAAAGTTCTCATAGAGCTTCGGACCAATCAGCGCCGGATTTGCAACCGGATCCGCCATGGCGGTACCGATTCCGATTCTTGCCGCTTCATCAATCCAGCTCTTTTGGCTGTCCGTGATAATACGCATTAATCTGTGAACCTCTTCCGGGTTCTTCCTGCAGTCTCTGAGAAGAAGCTCCGCGCCTCTCAAGTTCGCAGCAATCGTAAAAGGTCCCCCGATACTGGCTTCTATAGGCACGATTTCTCCCGCCTGTTCCATGAGCAGCTCTCCTGCCTGTGCGAACGTTCTCATTCGCGGATGTGTCTTGGCGTCCGCCGGTTCCATACCATCTAACTTCCCGTAATCCGTAAGAAATATTTTCTCCATATAAGGCACTCCGTCCTTTGGATAAACCGACTCCCCTCCAAGCGCCTCCGTGATTCCTCTTGAGTTAGGTCCAATCGTCATCCTGTCCTGTCCGTAACGATTAAATACCGCAATCTCTGTCTCTGCCATTTTCTTGGCGTCATGCCAAAAATCCCATATACTAACGCCTGATACCTTACATTTAATCTCGCTCATGAACGGAATCGCCGGAACCCTGTCAACCGCCTCTCCCTGTTCCAATGCACACTGTCTCTCAAGCGGCGT
>CANAZK010000137.1 GCA_947366105.1 uncultured Lachnospiraceae bacterium
CTGTTAGCACAAAGATCGCTGTTTTCTATAGTACGGCGATCTGGGAAACTTTTACTTAATTCATTCTCAGAACGTTCTCCCATACCGATATCATTTTTGGCTTCCTTCGTATAATCACCGTCTACCTGCTGTGTCACTACCCTTTTTAGAATAGCAGATTTCTCGATACCATCAAGCTTTTCTACCTGCTGCAATGCTTCCAGTTCCGTCCCCCTTGTCCACTCATCCATATACGATATGTAAACCGACAGATTATAACTTCGGTCCCCATAGGCAATTTTCTGCATGAGCAATCCATATTTCAGCATAGAACTAATTGATACAAACAGTACAATACTCAAGAAAACAGAAAATACTGTTGTACGGTATTTCTTTCGGCTTCTCTTTAAATTTTTGCTGGCAATCTCGCCTTCAATTCCCAATACCTTTCCGATAAATCTGAATGTTCTTAGTTTCCGCCTGTTTATCTTCACCTCACCAGTTGCCCTAATCGCATCAATTGGCGAAACTTTCGCCGCTCTCCTTGCAGGAAGCAGAACCGAAAAGAGAATCGTCACTGCCGCAATGAGAAGCGCCAGCACAATCGCCGTCACCGAAACGTGAAGTGTTAAGATATAATCTTCCCCTAAACTTGTGCCCGCCATAATCTTCATAACAGCAAACAATGTTACCCATATTGCAAATATCCCGCAAATAATTCCAAGCGGCACTGCAATGCTGCCTAATATCAGTCCCTCAAACAGAACATTCGCGCGTATCTGCTTCGTAGTAGCCCCTACACTCGCAAGCATGCCATACTGTCTGAATCTCTCCGTAATGGATATATCAAAACTGTTCTTAATTACAAATACAGACGTACATACAATAATCAATATTACAATTGCAGCCAGCCGGTACAAAATCTTCATAGTATGTTCTGACTTTGTCACTCCCTGAAAGCGCAGGAGTCCATTATTGACCGTAATTTGTCCCTTCTTAAATCCATGCTCGCCAAGAAGTTTCTCATAAAACCGATACGCCTCCTTAGGTTCCTTCATAAGAAGCGCTATATCCGCCTTGTCCCCTGAAGATTCCCCCTCCTCTTTCTTCGTCACAAACGTATATCCAAGGCTCTGCTCATCAGTATAAAATTCAAAACTCGGAAGAAACATCATACCTGACAGCGTATATTCTTTTTCCGAATCCCCAACCTTAAGCATAATCTTATCGCCCGGCCGGTACATCTTTCCCTCTGCATCATATTTTGGCATATGTCCCGGAAACAATATTTCATTTTCATTTTGAGGCAGTCTCCCCTCCGTAATACGGAGCCCCATATTCTTAAGCATTTCTTCATCAAAAGCCCTTAACTTCCCCTCAGGTTCCTCCACATAATCCTCTATATCTATTACAGATTCCATGTCCACATCCCCAAGTGTTACACCTATCATAGTTTTCTCAACTTCGGCATGATTCAGCAGATATTTCTGTTCCTCTTTCGGCACATCCGTGATGAATATATGGTAATTTCCATCTGTCTTCTTCGCACTTTCTATAAGCGAACCCTGCATACTCGAAACAAATGTAGTAATTGCGGTAATTAGCGCCACAGACAACATGATTCCGAATATGGTGACAACCGTTCTCTTCTTATTCTGTTTTAAATTCTTAACCGTGAGTTCATTTAAAATATTCATAAACTACCTCACTTTCTCGTCACTTACAATCCGCCCGTCCTCAATCGTGAGAATACGGTCTGCCTCAAGCGCCACATTTTCATCATGGGTAATCAAAAGTACTGTCTGATTATACTTTCTATTGGAAACCTTCAACAAATCAATAATTTCTCTCGATGCCCGGCTGTCAAGATTCCCGGTCGGTTCATCCGCCAAAACAATTGCCGGCTGATTAATCAATGCACGTCCGATAGAAACTCTCTGCTGCTGTCCGCCAGACAATTGATTCGGAAGATGTTCTTCTCTATTTTGCAGATTAAGAATTGATAATATTTCTTTTAATCTTTTATCGTTCACTTTCTTTCCATCCAAGCGACATGGAAGTGTAATATTCTCCACCACATTCAGTATAGGAATCAAGTTATAGAACTGATAAATCAGCCCCACCTGCCTTCTTCTGAAAATAGCAAGTTTATCATTGTCAAGCTTATAAATATCCGTCCCGTCAATAAACACCTTACCGCTTGTCGGCGTATCCACGCCCCCAATTAAATGAAGAAGCGTCGACTTTCCACTTCCGCTGGCGCCGATAATTGCCACAAATTCCCCACGCTCTACTGTGAAGCCCGCATTATCAAGCGCCACCACTTCCGTGTTTTTCGTTCCATATCGTTTACACAAATTTTCTACTCTCAAAATCTCCATGTCTGTCCTCCTGTTCTCATGCTATCATCTTGATATTCCTATTCTAAGTTATCAAAGTGACACTAAAGTGACTTTATGGAAGATTTTTATAAAATTTGATAATAAATTTTGTACCAATCCCTTTTTTACTCTGCACCTTAATCTCTCCGTCCTGATGCGAGATAATACTTTTACAGAATGCAAGCCCCAATCCAAGACTGTTCTCCAGACTGTCCTTCGTCTTATAAAACCGCTCAAAAATATGCGGCAGTTCTTCCTTCCTGATACCGTTTCCGTCATCTGTAATCTGAATACTTGTATAAATATGGTTATCCTCCCAACTCATCGTTACATTCTTCGCACCATGCTCAATGGCATTTTTGATAATATTATTGAAAGCCTCCTTCGTCCATTTCCTATCACACAGAAAGGTTATATTTTCGGCGTCCTTCACATGAATTTCACTTTCATTCATCTCGCAGAATACCTTGAAATGTTCTATAACTTCCTGCGAGAATTCTGATGCCCTCACTTCCCGCTTCTCAAGCTTCAATGTCTTGGAATCAAGTTTTGCCATATTCAAAATAGTTTTTACAAGCCATTCAATCTTCAATAAATCTTTCTGCATATTATCAAGAAATTCCATTTTCTTTTCCTTCGGTAAATCCATATACAAAATCTCATTGACCATATTAAGAGAAGTAATCGGAGTCTTAAGCTGGTGAGAAATGTCGGCAATCATCCTCTCCATATCCTTTTTATTCTGTTCGAGATAACGGTTCTGTTCCCTCAGCATCACGGTAATATCATATACCTTGTTCTTCAAAACACTGAATTCTCCCTCTTCATTATCCCGCAAATCAAGTGCATACTTTCCGTCTAAAATAGCTTCGCAGTACTCCTCCATCTTTCCAACCTTACGCCCCTGTTCTTTCACGTACCATATCGAAAGAACTGCCGCCCCTACGCCCAGCAGTACAGTAATTCCTATCATTCCGGCAAGCATTGGCATATACACAAATGTATTCTCTCTTATGCCATATTTTGCCAGCTCTCCCTTTTCTGGCACAATCTCTTCCATCTGCTCATAAACTTGCCGTGCTCGCCCCTCCTCCACTCTCCTCCCGAATACCAAGGTCAAAAGAACTCCACAGAGTATTACACCTACAAGCCACATATAGAAACTTCTCTTCTTCATGTTACACTCCAATCTGATATCCCATGCCTCGCACTGTCTTGATTATCTCCGGTTTATTTGGGTTATCTTCAACCTTTTCACGCAAACGTTTGATATACACCGTAAGTGTATTATCATTTACAAAGTTCTCCGACTCATCCCATATGTTAGCAAGAATCTGTGTTCTTGTGAGAATCCGACCCTTATTTTCAAAAAACAGCAACAATAATCTGTACTCCAACGCTGTCAGTTCAAGCCTTTTATTTCCCTTATACACCATTCCCGTCTCCCGATTCAGCCGCACATCCCCAAGTGTAATCTCACTTCTGCCATCTGTCTCAATTCCCCCACGCCGGATGACGCTGCGGATACGTGACAATAACTCCCGGGGACGAAATGGTTTCGCAATATACTCATCCGCCCCTAAGTCCAGTCCTTTTACAACGTCCTGCTCTTCATCGAGAGCAGTAAGAAATATAACCGGCAGTTCTCTCTTCCTCCGCATCCGCTCAAACAGCTCAAAACCATTACCATCCGGCAGTGTCACATCAAGAAGTATCAAGTGATAATCTCCTTTCTCAATAGATTTCTCCCCTTCCTCTGCCGTATATACGGCATCCGCTTCATATCCCTCGCTGCGAAGCAGATACTGAAGTTCCCCCGCAATATGTTTGTCATCCTCTATCAACAAAATACGAATCATACCATCGTTCCTTTCTATAACTCCATGTTACTCTATTATACATCATTTCCACAAAATTTGTTGCTCTCACCCCTGATTTGTTGTATAATAGTTTACAGAAAAGACAGTTAAAAAATATACATAAAGGAGACAGTGCCATGGTAAATTTATTAACAGGCCCTAAAGGTAGCGGCAAAACACAACAAATGATTGATTTAGCAAATCAAAAAGCAAAGGCTTCTGACGGAAGTACAGTTTTCATCAAGAATAGTCATAACGATACATACAGCGTTTCTTTCTCAATTAGAGCTATCTGCATGGACGACTTCAAATCCGTTAAAAACATTCAGGAATATACATCATTTATTTTAGGAATGATTAGCTCTAACCATGATATTGAAAACATCTTTATTGATGGAATTTTAAAACAGTCCGAGATTTCATTAGAGAATATGCCATGCTTCGTAGAAAGACTGAAAGGCATCAGCAAAGAACATCATGTTGATTTCTATGTAAGCATCAGCGCTTCAGAGGCAGACTTAAAAGATATCGATATGACGGATGTACAGATTCTTAATAAGTAAAAAATGAAACACTCAATAAAAAGCGAACTTAACTTTCGTTAACGCTTTTCATTGAGTGTTTATTTTTATGCTATATTATGGCAAGTAAAGTTGAATATATTTTTGAGTTTTGTCCTTATCCAGTCAGTCTTTTTCATATCCATTTCTTCGATAAAGTACTAAAAATACAAGAATGCTAATGATTAATTGTCCGATAAGCACTGCGATGTCCAAAGGTTTTAATGTATATGACTTTCCCTCTGCAAATCCATTCGCCATCTCTGTCAACACCCCAGTAAACAAAAATCCTGAGATATGGTGCAATTTTTCGGAAAGACTTCCAAACATTGGAATCATCATAAACACGATCATCAATGGAGAAGAAATCAAATTTGCATTCATCTGATTTTTTGCACAGAGACCAACAATCATTCCCATGACGCAACTAATCAGAGAGGCCGCCGCACTGACCAGTAAGAAAGCCGCGACAGATACCTGGCTCATAGAAATACCACTAATCATCAATACCACAATATTGATGATATTCATCAACACAAATGGAAATAGAATACTTCCGATAAAATACTGCATTCCAGTGACTGATGACGTCATTAAGACCCGTAACGTATGTTTCTCTTTCTCTTCTGCAATGGCAGTTCCTACCATCAGGAATCCATCCATACACAAATTAAGAGAAATTCCCAAACTCAGGATCAAAGACACCAGAATTGGTGATAAATCACCTCCCGAATTGATGCTATATAAAATTTTGAACATCCATACCATCGCCACGGTTAGAAGCGGCCCGATCATAATCGCTGTATTGCGGCTGATACAAATCCATTTAATCTGTGCAACTGCTGTTAATTTATTGATATTATCCATATTAAAACTCCTCTCACATACTGGCTAATCCAAGGGATGCCCCTGTTACTTGTAAAAATACATGTTCCAATGTTGGCTCACAAGAATGAATACACTGTATTTCATCTCTCTGCATCCATTCTGAAATTTTTGCAATATTTTGAGGACTTTGCTCTAAGACGACTTCTTCCTGATTATTCAAAAGCAGATGATATTTTTTATTTTGATTATATTTCAGGCAAAGTTCTTTGGGCGATCCACACTCGACAATTTTCCCCTGATACAAAAGTGCAACTCTATCACAAAGTTTTGTGGCTTCTTCCATATTATGTGTAGTCAAAAAAATTGACATACCTTCTTCTTTCAGTCCCAACAACATTTTATGAATAGATACCGCAGTCGATGGATCTAATCCGCTTGTCGGCTCATCAAGAAATAAAATTCTTGGCTTATGAAGCACTGCCCTGGCTAAAACAAGTCTTTGCGTCTGCCCTCTGGAAAGTTTACCTGCCGGCTTTTTACGATGTTCATACAATTCCACCTGATGTAAGACTTCCTCCACTCTTACATTGGGAACACGCCATATTTTTGCAAACATACTTAAATTCTGCCATACTGTCATTTTCTCATAAATTCCGCTTTGATCAGAAACCACGCCAATTTTTTCATAAATTGATTCATCAATATTAACTGTATCTGTATCAAGAATTTTCGCCTCTCCAGATGTTTGCCTTAACTGTCCTGTGATTATTTTAATTGTGGTAGTTTTTCCAGCGCCCGACGGCCCTAAAAATCCAAGAATTTCGCCTTTATGAAGCGTAATATTGATATCCTTAAGCGCCAATTCCGTCTTATAGCGCTTAGAAATATGTGATAAATCCAGTAATACATTTTGTTCCATAACATAACCCTCTTTCTAAATATTTTCTTTATAATTGCCCCGTTTTTCTACCGCAGAGTAATTATGACGGAAGTATCATATCATGTTTTATCACCTTTATGCTGAGTTCTGCCTGAATGATATACCATACTGCCTGAAATGGCTTGTGAACACTGTCATTTAAATTTTGCTCAACAACTCCCCCTTCATACTTTTAGAAAACAGGCATTTTTCTCCATTATCCATAAGAATCTCCCGATGTTTTAAATCTAACTCCTGAATATTATTTACATTGACCAGATATGACCTGTGAACCCTTAAAAAACGCTCCCCAAACTGCTCTTGTAACTCCTGCATGCTGCCAATAAAATCAATACAGTCATTCTTCGCATGAAGTTCTATTCTGTGTGTACGGACACTTGTCTCAAAGAACATAATTTCATCCACTAGAACATGCTTGACAATATCCAACACCTTTACTGTAAAGTATTCCTTTTGCTCTCCCTGCTCCTTACACATCCGCTCAGTAATGACCGCAAGGCTTTTGTGCATTCCAGCCAGCATTTTTTCAGAATTGCCCTTTACTATATAATCCAGCGCTTCCAGGTGATAACGAAATGTCTCAAATGCTAGATCTGGAAAGGAAGTCACATAGATAAGAAAACCTCTGGCATCGAACTTTCGAATCTGTTGTCCCAGCATAAATCCATCCATCGGCTCACCCTTAAGTTCCACATCCAGAAAATAAATCCCTCTCTTTGGAGACGCCGCCACCGCTTCAATAATTTCCTGGGGATGCCTGCTGCACAGCGCAATCTGCATATCATAACCTTCCATCATAATTTGTTTTTCTAAAAACTTTCTCTGTGCGGCGAGTATCATCGCATCATCTTCACAAATATAAATTGGAAGCATATTTTTTTCCTCCACAATTTTTTACATTTCTTATTCCTGTATCTTTAACTCCTGAATAAAATAGCCGTCCCTAATTGTTGTCAGAGAGAATACATTTTCATAATGTTCTAAAATACTTTTATAACTTGCAAGGCCAATTCCTCTGTCCGCCCCTCTGGTAGAATAACCTTGCTGCCAGATCTTGTGGCAAGTGGATGTTTCTCACTTTCCATGATTTTCAGTTTTCATGTCATA
>CANAZK010000138.1 GCA_947366105.1 uncultured Lachnospiraceae bacterium
TATCGAAAAGTGGTGCTGGAGTTCTTCTCCAGCACCAGCTTTGTCTACAGTCTGAGGAGACACATTTTTGTGTCTCCTTATTTAGTACGCAAATTTTTGTGCAAAAAGACATATTGCATTTTTAACCGCTATAAGGTACGATAACGTTACTTCATTTTTTACATCAGTAAGAGATTTTTCTATTTTGTATTCTACTAATTCTAGATTATTTTCCATAATTCACTCGTAAACTGAGAAGGATAAATTAACCAATATTGAGAGGAGGTTATTTTAACGGAAAGAGAAGGGCATGAAGTAATTCGATTTGTAGAGCATGGCTCCATGTGTCATACGTCTTTGGACTATGTGGAGGGGATGTCGTTATACGAATGGGTTACGAAACATAAAGAGATAGAAAAAGGCAAATTATATTTATGGATTAAGGAGCTGGCGGCGCAGCTGTCTATGTTCCAGAAACAGAGAGGAAGTCCGGTCTATAAATATTTAACGCCTCATAATGTGATTGTTACGAGAAAGGGGAGAATAATGCTGGCGGTCAGCAAGGAGGAACGTGACGGTGTCAAACCGCTTGATAAGTATTTTGAGCCTCCTTATCCTAATCAAGCCGCGGATGTCTACTGTCTTGGTAAAATGATTCAGTTTATTATGGCTCATGTACAGTGCGAGCCATATCTTTCAAGAAAAGAAGAGTTTAAACTTCAGAAAATTGTCACAAAATGTCTGGAAGCAAATCCGAAAAAGCAATATGAAGATATTCATATGATTCAAATAAATTTCAGGGAAAATGAGAAAGCAATAAAATATAATAAGCAGATTGCAGCAGCGGCAATTATTGTAACGGCTGCAGCAGCTGTTTGGATTTCTGCAAAAGGAGTAAATATTCCACCGGCAAAAGATGAGCTGATGGACGAAGAAAATATATCGCAGAAGACAGAGGAAAATAGGATACCAGAGAGAATGCTTTTTGAAGCAGGTTTAGATTATTTTTTAGAAAATGGAGAGTACAGTAAGAGTATTGAATATTTTACATATGCAGGATTGCAGGACAACAAAAACAGGTATTTTACAGAGCTGGCGCAATTTATGCTGAGAGGGGAGAAAACCGTTGAGACGGAAAGAGCGTTGGAGGAATTGAAGGAGGCTCTTATAGTGGATGAAAATACGGAATTC
Organism: uncultured Lachnospiraceae bacterium; assembly: GCA_947366105.1. Classification (GTDB taxonomy): domain Bacteria; phylum Bacillota; class Clostridia; order Lachnospirales; family Lachnospiraceae; genus Faecalimonas. The sequence continues at coordinate 1,171 of CANAZK010000138.1, forward strand.
AAGGAGGTTTTGGCCCTCATGAGGGTGTATGTGCTGATGGATAGAAAAGAAGAGTACAGCAACGTAATCGGACTTATGGAAAGAGGAAATTTGGAAAAACAGCGAGAGAATAGTTCGGGTGAACTCCAAAAAGAATTTGAACAATATCGCGCACTGATTTATGAGGAATTAAAACAGTGGGAGGAGGCCGAGAGATGTTATGTGCGGTTGTCTGAAATGAGGAAAAGAGAAATGGAAGACAATCAGTTGTATCAGAAAAAGTCTTTCGAGGTCAGAGTGAAGTATCTTGAAAACCTGTGGGATATGAATACAATGAGTGAGAAAAAAATAGATGAAATTAAAAAAGCAATCACAGAATATCCGGAAATTATAAACGAAGAGATATTTGTCAGGTTTGCAAGCGAAAAAAGAATACATATAGAAGGAGAGAAAATATGGTTAGAAGAAGTATAATGTGCTGTCTGTCTGTTTTTGTAATTTTATGTGCTGCCGGTGTTCATATATCTGCAAAGGAGAATGAAGAAAAAGAACAGATTGTCTGTGAAGAACCAAATGGAAGTGATGGATATTATACGAAGAAGCCAAGGATATACATATATCATTTAGGAGAAGGAGCATATACGAAAATTCGGTTTAGCAGACCGGATGGAGAGGCTGTGGAAAAGACTTTGTATATTGGTGAAGAAAGCACGGAGATTAGTCCCGATATGTTTCAGGAGGGGGAGCATTATTTGGAGGTGTGGCAGGAAAATGAGGAAGAGGAAGAAATTCCGGAGACGAGAGTGGAGAAAAAGTTCTGTATTGATACAGCGGTTCCTAAACCTGTGCAATTTATATACGAAAAACAGACCGAGCAGGGGACGCTGCAGTTTAGGAATAAGACATATTTAACGTTGGAAGCATCAGATGAGGGTTCCGGGATTTCAGAAATTTATTATCAACTGGGAAAGGAAGGCGGGACGGGGAATACAGGGAATGGCGGAAGAATAGAGATACCAGAAAATTTTTCGGGCAGTGTCAGGGCATGGGCGGCAGACAGGGCCGGAAATAAGGGGAAGATATCAGAATCGAAGTATATAATTACAGATGTTGAAAAACCGATTATTCAGCTTGAAGCCGACGGTGGATTCGGGGGATGGCATTCAAAGGACGTAAGAGTAAAGATTTCTGTAAGTGATAAACCACATTCATCAGGTATTGCAGAAATTAAATGCTATATGAATGGAAAACTGAAATGTGAGATAAAAGAGAATTCCCTCTTTATTAATAAGAAGAGTATAGAGGTTACAGCAGAAGAAATTACGGAGCTTGTTGTGGAGGCAACAGATTATGCAGGAAATCATACATCTTTAAAAAAGACTTTATGGATAGATAAAGAGCCGCCGGTGATAAAATTGACAGGAACATATGACAAAATGATTACTAACAACGCGGTAGAGGTATTTTGCACGGCAGAGGATGGTGTAGGAATAAAAGATGCCAAGATGAGTGTACATTGGGAGAATGCTTCGGGAGAAACCGGTGTATTAGACAATATTGCGTGGGATAAGAAAGAAAAGAGCTGGAGTCTGAAAGTGGAACTTGAAGAGGAAGCACGTTATTCCATAGTGGTACAAGCAACAGATATGGCGGGGAACAAGTCAAAGCAGGAGCAGCGGGTTACAGTTGATATGGAAAAGCCGGTAATTAGTCATGTAGCGGAACTGCAAGGAAAGTATTTGAAGGAATTTCGTTTGGGGTATCAGGCGCAGGACATAATCAAGGATTTCACGTTGTCTACATATGAAATAAGGATGGATGGGAAGCTTAGGACGCTTCCTATTACAGAAAAGAAAGAAGGAAAGCACAGTTTTTCTGTAATGGCGTCGGATATGGCGGGAAATAAGTCAGAGACAAGAGTGGAATTCATAATTGACCATACAAAACCAGAGGTTATATTTGAGGGGATTCGAGAGGGAGAGCAGTATGAAGATAATGCAGAAGTATTCATATCAACGAAAGAGAAAAATGATATTGTGAAAGAAATATGGATAAATGGAGAGAAACAGAAAATAGAGAACAGATTATACTTTGATGTTCCCGGAGACTATGAAATCTTGGTAAAGGCTGTAGATTTGGCAAAAAATGAGGAGGAGGCAAAAGTAAGATTTCGTATAGTAAGCAAAAGAAATTCGATTCAAAAAGTATTTCCAAAATTGGGAATAAAAGCAGGAAAAGGGGAGGAAAGAAGAGCCGGGAAAGGAAAAGACGACAGGGGGATTCTTTGTATAGCGGGAGCAGTGGTTCTATCATTGGGACTCGGTGTGATTGTATATAGAAAAATAAAAAGAAGGGGCGGCATGATACATGCGGCGGCAGAATTAAAGAACTTGATAAGCCGTCAGAAGGGAGAACAGTTATGAAAAAACTAATGACATTGTTTTTTTGCACGATCGTACTATCTTTAGTTATACCGGTTCGATTTATGGTACGTGCAGAAAATAAAAAAATAGAAGTTACGGATGTGGTAGAGAATATTTACTTTCCGCAGGCTTATGCAGCGAGGGAAAATGGAATTGTTTTTAGCGGAAATTCCAACTATCACGGATATCAAGCAGGTATTTTTACAGTCGGCGGCGAGACTGCTTTTTGCATGCAGCATGAAAAGTGGAATCCGCCAACCGGAACTGCTTATACGGACACGCCGTATATTAACGAAAATATTCGACGCGTATTATATTATGGCATGAACGGAACAGAGCCATGGCCCGGTTTTGAAAATGATATCCACGCCAGAGTGCTGACTTCTTTTGCATTAAGTTATTATTATTATGGGGATGTATCAGCGTCGGATTCATCATATTCATATTTATTTAATCAAGGCGGATTGAGAGCTTTTTTAAATTACTGCGAATCAAAACAGATACCGGCAGCAGCGCTGACCGTATCAAAAAGCAGTGTAAAAGCACATTTAAATAATGACCGTACTATGCAGATAACGGATACTGTTACATTGAATGGAGATTCCCGTAACAGCGTTACATTTACATTGCCTGTGGGAGTAACTCTTCATAATACAACTACGGGGAAAGCTTCGACCGGAACAGTGACCGTCAAAGGAGGAAACGGATTCTATCTCTCTGCACCTCTGACTGTTACCGGAAACTGGAGTACAGGGTCATTGAAAGGAAGTATGAAGAATTTCTGTCCTATATTAAGTATGCCAAATGGAAATTATCAGGCGCTGGGCAGGGGCAGCTGGCAGTCTCCTGAATCTGCCGGGGGTTTATCAGTTAAATGGCTCGATATGGGACAGGTTCGGGTTACAAAACAGGATTCTGAGACAAATCAGTCAAAACCGCAGGGGAAAGGAGCAGAGTTCACCGGGGTTAACTATCTTGTGAAGGATGGGAACGGCGTGTTGGTCGATACGATTACACTTAAAGATGGTATGGGAGTGAGCAAGCAGATTCCATTGGGCTCCTATACCGTGCAGGAGGATGCTTCTTCTGCACCGGAAGGGTATCTTGCAGATGAAACTGTCTATCAGGTGACGCTTCCATCCACGGAGACAAATCCTCTGATGGCTTCCGTTACCTCAAAAGAAGACATTATTCGGGGTGATTTTTCCCTGATAAAATTCGGAGAGAGCGGACCCGGCGAAGATGAGGAAGAAATCAAGCGTCCGCTGAAAGACGTAGAATTTACTATCACATCAAAAACAGATAGGAAAGAGATAAAAATAGTCACAGACAAAGACGGTTACGCTACAACGAAGTCTCCCGATTATCCAAGAGGACGCCTAACGTATGGTGAATACCATGTGGAAGAAAGTAAAACGCCGCGCGGACACAGTGCAGTGAAGCCGTTCGATATTGTGGTTAATGAGGAAGGACAGATTGTGCGCTATATTTTGGAAAACAAGCTTATTCTTTCCGCCCTGCGTATTGAAAAGATTGATGCAGAAACAAAAAAGATAATTCCGATTGCGGGAACGAAGTTTCGTATACTGGATGGGACAGGAGTCCCGGTCAAAATGACAGTACATTATCCCCAAACAAAGAGAATGGAAGTTTTTCAAACAGATAAATCCGGTTCTGTGGTACTGCCTGAAAAATTAAAAACAGGGCATTATCAGATAGAGGAAATACTGGCTCCTTCGGGCTATTTGAAAGGAGAAAATATTCATTTTGAAGTAAAAGAAAACATGGATTGGAACAAACCGCTCACGATTCAATTTCCAGATACTCCGGCAAAGGGAAAAATCAAGATTGAAAAGTCAGATAAGATTACGGGGAAGAAGCTTTCGGATGTACAGTTCGACATTATTGCAGAAGAAGACATTGTAACAGGAGACGGTACGATAAGATATTATAAGAATGATACGGTAGATTCCGTTACTACTACAGAAGATGGCACTGCTGAGAGCGAAGAATTGTATTTGGGTAAATATAAAGTACGTGAGGTGCAGCAGTCCCTCGGTTATATACTGAGCCAAAAGGAATATTCTGTTTCATTAAAATACGAAGGGCAGGAAGTTCCTTTAGTGACGGGTCAGCTTTCAGTCACTAATAAGCCGACGGAAATACTTATCCGTAAAACTGACATAAAGGATAATGCACTTTCGGGGGTAACATTTCGAATATGGAGTAAAGAAGAGGGCGGGTTTAATCAGGAATTTGCCACAGACGAAAAGGGAGAAATCTGTATTGCCTATCTTGTGCCGGGAACTTACTGTATACAGGAAATAAAAGCTCTAGAGGGATATATCCAAGACGATACCATTCATGAGGTACAGATTCTTCAGGACGGGAGGAGCGAAAGAACACTGGAACTTAAAAATGACTATACGAAAATACAGATTTCTAAACAGGATATAACAAGTGAGGAGGAGCTTCCAGGCGCCCGGTTAAAGGTGCTGGATGAAAATGGAGGACTTGTGGAAGAATGGATTTCCGAGAAAGAGCCTCATATGATAGAACGTTTGGCGCCGGGAAGGTATATACTCCATGAGGAAATTGCGCCTAAAGGGTATAATACAGCAATGGACATAGAATTTGAAGTAGAGGAAACGGGAGAAGTACATAAGGTAGTCATGTATGATGAACGCGCTCCGCTAAAAGATATAAAAACCGGAGATAGCAGCTCATTCGGAATATATATTGCCTGCAGTGTTCTATCAATGATATTGATTTTACTGATGCTTTGGAAAACCTTAAGGAATAGAAGAAGAACTTTTTAGATGAACACCGGAGGTTTCAATAGAAGTAGTCTGTAAAAGGGAGGATGCCGGGTCACCGCTTTCGCGATGCCCGGCATGTATTATGAAAAAGTTTATTTTGGAACTATGGGTTTAGAAGGGTATAAAACAGCGTGTTTCAGGCGTTTTCGGAGATTTTAAGTTTATTCAGGCAACAGGAATCTTAGGGAAAGTGGTGTATAAGCATGGGGCGGATATGTATTTTTTGTGAAAGGGGTTTTAAAAAATTATTTTTTCAAGTATACTATAAGAGAGCATATTTGGTTTCGAGTAAGTATTAAGGTGCAGAGGTGAGGATTATGTTAGCAGTAAAAGGAATCTACAAGAATGGAAGAGTAACGCTGAATGAGATTTTGCCAATGAAATCATCAGAGGTAATTGTAATCTTTCCAGACAATGAGATAAAAAAAGATAGAGAACAATTATCCTTAGATAAGAGAGAAGAGTTGTTTGAAGAGTTTTCAGGAAGCGTAGAACGCATGATCAATGTAAAAGAAGAAAGACTGGGAGCATTAAGAGAAAAATATGAAAGTGCTGATTGATACAAATGTCATTTTAGATTGGATAATGGTACGAGAACCGAATGCAGGGAATGCGAAAGAAATTTTAAAGGAATGCCTGTTTGGGAGTATTGAAGGATATGTGTCTTCACATTCCCTTACAGATATATTTTATATTTTAAGAAAAGACTATTCTGTGGAAAAGCGAAAAAAACTATTGCAGTTGCTTTGTGAAGGATTATGTGTAATACCTGAGGATAAAGAAATAATTATAGAGACATTAGGGCATGAAGAGTGGAAAGATTTTGAGGATGGGTTACAGATGCAATGTGCAAAATCAGAAGGTTTAGAGTATATTGTTACACAAAATCTTAAGGATTTTCAGACATCAGAAGTAGAGGCTGTTGATGAAGAGAAATTTTGTGAAATTATGAAAAAAATATAAGAATAAAAGTAGTACTGAATTGAAAAATAAAAAAAGTGTCCACTTTGGACACCTATGGAACCGAGGCAGAGATGCTTCGGTTTTTTTGCTTTGTTAGGGCAAGGCCCTGTTTTCATTGTGGAGTTTTTCGTGTTCCGAAAAACG
>CANAZK010000139.1 GCA_947366105.1 uncultured Lachnospiraceae bacterium
CTGATGGCATCTAATACGAAACATGCTTTCTGAACAGAAACTCTAGCGTAAGATAATTTAGCCGATGGTCTGGTGTCCTTATTTGCATTTCTCTCTCTTTTGATTTGGGATCTATGTCCTTTAGCCATGGATGAACCCTCCTTTCAAATTACGATTATTAACGAACTCTTGATTTCTTCTCGTCTTTTCCATGTCCTCTGTATGTTCTTGTTGCAACAAACTCTCCGAGCTTGTGTCCAACCATATCCTCTGTTACATATACAGGAACATGCTTTCTTCCATCGTGAACAGCGATTGTGTGTCCAACGAACTGCGGGAAGATTGTAGAACGACGTGACCAAGTTTTAATAACTGATTTATCACCTGCAGCGTTCATAGCGTTTACTTTTTTGAGTAAGCTTTCATCTGCAAATGGTCCTTTTTTAAGTGAGCGAGCCATAGGTTCTAACCTCCTTGTAAACTAACTTATTTATTTGATACCTTTACCGTCTCTTCTTCTGACGATCAACTTGTTAGACTGCTTATTTTTCTTTCTAGTCTTAAGACCAAGCGCCGGTTTGCCCCACGGTGTACTTGGACCTGGACGTCCGATACCTGTCTTGCCTTCGCCACCGCCGTGTGGATGGTCGTTAGGGTTCATAACAGAACCGCGGACTGTCGGTCTGAATCCCATGTGACGTTTACGTCCTGCTTTACCAATGTTAATCAGGTTGTGATCGCCATTGCCTACAACACCGATTGACGCTCTACAAACAATCGGAACCATTCTCATCTCGCCTGAAGGAAGTCTGAGTGTTGCATATTTTCCTTCCTTAGCCATAAGCTGCGCACCGTTTCCTGCTGAACGCACTAACTGTCCGCCTTTTCCCGGATACAATTCAATGTTGTGTACCTGTGTACCTACCGGGATATCAGAAAGCGGCAGGCAGTTTCCTACTCTTACTTCTGCTTCCGGTCCGTTCATTACTTTCATTCCGTCTTTTAATCCTTCCGGTGCAAGGATGTATGCTTTCTCGCCGTCTGCGTAGCAGATAAGTGCGATATTTGCTGTTCTGTTTGGATCGTACTCGATTCCGATTACAGTTGCCGGAATTCCGTCTTTTCTTCTCTTGAAATCAATAATTCTATATTTTCTTTTAGCTCCGCCTCCGCGGTGTCTTACTGTGATTTTACCCTGATTGTTACGACCGGCTTTCTTGCTCAAAGAAACCACCAAAGATTTCTCTGGTGTAGACTTTGTGATTTCCGCGAAATCAGAACCAGTCATCTGTCTTCTAGAAGGTGTATATGGGTTATATGTTTTAATTCCCATTACGTTCTCTCCTTTCGTTGCTCTATATTTGTTGTCATGGTTTTTTCCATATAAGGTATGTTCGATTTACTAAGCTTTTAAAATCTCCGCCAAGTTTATCGAACGGCTTTCCCACCGACTAAGTTCGCGATTAACGCTCCTTAAGTGCTCTAAGCCTCTTACAGACCTTCGAAAATCTCGATATCTGCTGAATCTGCCGTTAACTTTACAATTGCTTTTTTCGTTTTAGCAGTTTTTCCGTATGTCATTCCACGTCTCTTTGTCTTGCCGCTAAGATTCATCGTATGAACGCTTTCTACCTTTGCTCCTGCGAACATTTTCTCAACTGCTTCTTTTACCTGGTTTTTTGTAGCCTGAGTATGAACTAAGAACGTGTATTTCTTTTCTCCCATAAGTTCCATGCTCTTCTCTGTAACTACCGGTTTAAGGATTACATCATAATACTTAATGTCTGCCATTATGCGTACACCTCCTCGATTACTGCAACACAAGCTTTTGTTATCACAACTGTGTTGTATTTTAAGATGTCGTATACATTGATTGTGTTTGTCTTAGCAGTTTTAATTCCGGCAATATTTCTTGCAGATAACTCAGCATTTCTGTTGCCGTCCTCTAATACTACTAAAGCTTTTGATAATTTAAGATTATCTAATACCTTCTGGAATTTCTTTGTTTTGATTTCATCAAAGTTCATTTCGTCAAGAACAATGAATTTATTCTCTAATACTCTTGAAGTAAGAGCTGATTTAAGAGCCGCTCTCTTTTCCTTTTTATTTAATTTGAAAGAGTAATCTCTCGGTGTCGGAGCAAAAACAACTCCGCCGCCTGTCCACTGTGGAGCTCTTGTAGAACCCTGTCTTGCATGACCTGTTCCTTTTTGTCTCCATGGTTTTCTTCCGCCGCCGGAAACTTCTGAACGTGTTTTTGCCTTCTGTGTTCCCTGACGTTTATTTGCAAGCTGGTTTACAACTGCCATGTGTACTAAGTGTTCATTTACCTCAACACCGAACACGGCATCGTTTAACTCTATTGTACCAACTTCTTTGCCTTCGATATTATAAACAGATACGTTTGCCATTTGTGTGTTCCTCCTTTCCTAATTAAAGACTAGACTGCTTTTACGCTTTCTTTAATTGTTACTAAAGATTTCTTAGGTCCCGGAACAGATCCCTTTACTAAGATTAAATTGTTTTCAGCATCTACTCTTACGATTTCGAGATTCTGAATTGTGATTCTCTTATGTCCCATGTGTCCCGGCATCTTTTTACCCTTGAATACTCTGCTCGGGTCAGACGCAGCGCCGTTGGAACCTGCATGACGGTGGAATTTAGAACCGTGTGTCATTGGTCCTCTGTGCTGGCCGTGTCTCTTAATAGCGCCCTGGAATCCTTTACCCTTTGAAATTGCCGTAGCGTCTACTTTGTCGCCCACTTCAAAGATATCGGCTTTAATTTCCTGTGCCAATGTGTATTCCTCAGCGTTCTCAAATTTGAATTCTCTTACGAATCTCTTACTTGAAACACCCGCTTTGGCAAAGTGTCCTTTTTCTGCCTTTGTTACACCATGTCTGTGTACAATTTCTTTCTTACCATTCTTATCAACGTTCACGATCTTGTCTTTCTTATCAACAAAACCTACCTGAACTGCGCTGTAACCGTCGTTCTCTGCCGTCTTAATCTGTGTCACTACACAAGGACCAGCCTGAAGTACAGTTACCGGAGTTAAAGCTCCGTCTTCATTGAAGATTTGAGTCATTCCGACTTTTGTCGCTAAAATAGCTTTCTTCATTATTACTACCTCCTGTGATTTACAGCGGAACACCTAAGTGTTCATCCTAAATATAGGATTGTTACTGTCTTAATTATTTGTTTTTCATTTTGATATCAATATAAACACCAGCCGGCATCTCTAATCTTGATAATGCGTCAACAGTTTTCTGTGTCGGTGTGATGATATCAATAAGTCTCTTATGAGTTCTCTGCTCGAACTGCTCTCTGGAATCTTTGTATTTGTGAACAGCTCTTAAGATTGTTACTACTTCCTTCTTAGTCGGAAGCGGTACCGGTCCGCTCACCTGTGATCCATTCTTCTTTACAGTTTCGATGATTTTTTTTGCGGATGCATCTACCAACTGATGATCATACGCTTTCAATGTGATTCTCATTACTTGACTTGCCATAAAAAAAGTCGCCTCCTTTTCGTACTATCAATTTCAGTACGACAAGCGGTGACTGTACACTCTCCCGTGTGTGTCGTGAGTTACCCACACGTTGTTACCACATCTCAGTGGCTGTTATAGTTTCGTACAGTGACTTGTCGCCAGTTTCCTAACTTGACATTCGCTCCACGGAACACCTGCCATACCAGGCAGCAACCTCGCGCTTCATCGCTATCATGTCACAGCTTTTTAAGTATACTAAATAGAACTATCTTTTTCAAGTCCTTTTGACAAAATATTGTTCTTTTTTTAGTACAATCTTTAATTCCTTCTCATTTTGAGCTTCAAAATAGCGGTAACCTTCCTCGCATCAAGCCTTGTCATGTTATTTTCCCCCACAACACAAGTCTCCGTTCCGCTCTCGCTTTTATTAATATCCTTTATTCCGTCCAAATAGTCATTTTCCACGACAAACTTACCAACCGTCCCGCTGAACTTAAGACCCGTTACAGCGATTCCTCTCGTGGACAGTTCTTCCACCGTATTCGTGAAATCAACATCACTGTTTCCCCAGCCGTCTGCCGAAATGATCACTCCGTCCGTCCGCATAGCTTCCGCCCATACGGCGGCGCGTCTTCCAACCAACATCTTGTCTTCGTTGCCGTCAGGGGTACCTACAATAAGAACTCCCATCAGGTCTAAATCCTCATCCCCAGAAACCACGTCCAACAGCGGGTCTCTGAAATGATGAAGCGTCGTCTCTTTTGTCGATGGTCCGATTCCCATAATCTTATCCTCCTATTGCATGGAACGGATAATACCGTCCCGATATTCATTCGGCGTTACAAGCACCGGCATATTCCCCATATCAATGATGGAACGTCCGCCTGCCGCCCCTGAAGGCTCATCTGCGAACAAATGGGTGTCATACATAGCCCCCTGCCCCGCTACTTGTTTTATTATCAGCACCCTTTTCTTTCCGGGTCTTACAATATCGTGATACTCGTGACGTTCCGTGCAGTCATCTCCCCGGAACTTTTTCATTTGGTTTCTGAACTCCTGAATAAATGCATCACACATTCTGTGCGCTTCTGTAACAGCGTGACGCTTTTGGCCCATACCTGCTTGGAATGTTACATCAAAACTAATGATAAAATCATCCTCCGAAGGCGTACCGGCGCGTCCCGGATATAGTCGCTCCTTTAGAATCCCTTCCGACGAACCGAATTCCGCAGTTTGGACTCCATTTACGTCCACACCTGTCAATATTACATACACGCCTGTAAGCGTATGAGTAATCCCTTCCCCGATTTTACCAAGCACCTTTGTCGATATAGGAATAATGTCCATCATACTGTTGGTAAACAAATCCCATTCGCCCGGGCGGATAATCTTCACCGATGCAGAGGCAATCGCCTCTTTATTAATAAGAAAACGTTCCACGTCCCTGTTAAGTATTAACCTTCCTTGGGCGTCCACTTTATTATCCGTTCCATAATCCACACAATCTATATGAAAAGCTTTAATCACAAGCCTCCGCAAATCCTTCTCTCCCTGCTTCAAAACCACATCCCCTTCCACATTTTGCCCTGTCCCTAATTGTACCAAACAACTGCCTTTTAAGCAACAAAAAGTAAATTTTTGCAGTTTGGGACAGGGCAAAACTTAATTGGGGACGTAGCAAAGTTACACTTTGCTACGTCCCCAATTACGCTAAACTTTCGCTACATATTCAAACGGCAGCGGAACAATTTTTCCCGGTGTCTGAATTTCTACCAGTTGTTCCAAAGTTGCCTTTACGATAGCTGTCTGCATTTCTTTGTTATTAGGCTCTCCTGCATTTGCACCCATCGGAACAAGCGGAGCAACCGCACGAGGTGTGCCGGACTGACGAACAACCGGCGGAAGAGCTGCAATAATAATTGTTGGAATTCCAGCTTCTTCAATCGCTCTCTGCACCAATACTGCAGAGCGGTGGCAGGTACCTCAGCCAGCCGTAAGAATAACTGCGTCCACGCCTTCTTCTTTAAACATTTGAGCGATTGCAGGACCGGTTTCATTCTTGAATTTTTCCTGATTTCCGCCGCCGCCCATGAATCCAGCATGAACAGGCGCACAGGCTTTGATAACCCCTTCTTTTGCCAGTTCATGAATCCTGTCGATTGGGAACATACAGTTGATATCTTTATTAACGTCCCCATTATCGTATCCGCCGTGAGAAACCATTAATTCATCTGATTTCATATCATTTGTAATTTTTCTCCATGTAAAGTCTCCGGCAAGATTAAATCTTGTATCTTCTTTATGATGAACACCTGCCGCCGTTGCCAGCGCCACTGTCATATCTTTAATATCTTTTGTTACAGGAGTCCATACAGACGGAGGAGTAATCGGAACAAAGATTTCCGACTGCAATCCTTTAATTGTTGTTAAACTCATTATTGTGCCTCCTTGTTATTTTCATTCTTCGCACGCATTTCTTCTTGTCTGCGTGTATATACATCGAGGTTACTTACATATTTATTATTGGCTTCCGGTCCAAGCTGCTCCACGAAACTCATGTTCCATGCAACCTCCTGTCCCACTACAAGAGGATAATCTGTAATCAGCATCCGCATTGGTATCTTAAGATAGCCAAGCCGCCCCTTAAGGTCTATCGCCACACAGCCGTCATGCACCTCTACGATAATGCCTTCCATTCTTATCAATTTGTCGCCATATTTCATAGTCATCACCTAAATTAATTGTACTTCTCTCTTCTCTTATCACTCATAGGAAGAGACTGTTCATTTTTCACAAGCTCAATCGGCTTACCTGTCACGTTAGAAATCAACTCTACGTTTGTAGCTTTTACATTTGGATTCCATTTCTTCTCAGGTTTTTTAACCTCTTCCCCTGCCATTGCCGCCTTTAACATTGCAAGAGCGCGGATTGCATCTTCATGGCAAAGCGTGTTGCAGGCAAGAACCTCATTTTCGATACCGGCCTCTGATTTATTGTTATCAACCATGTGCGTCATATATTTATTGCCGACTACAAGCGCTCCCTGAACAGCACAGAATGAAAGTCCGACAACCGGAACACCCCTCATACCAATCTGTTCGTGGTGGCTTGCAAAGTCGATGTGGTTGTTTCCAAAACCTTCTGTTGTAATAAATGCTCCGTCAACATCCAACGCTTCCACCATCATGCCGACACGTTTTGACACATAGAATTTCTCCGAGTTAATCTGCGGACTTCCTACGAAAATAACTCCGCACAGATCCACCTCTTCATCATGCAGCGTTTCAAGCACCAAAGGCTCTCTCCAGTAATGTCTTGACATCTCCTTGGAAGCAGGTCCGATACATGTAAGCGCATGAATACATCCATCCAGCACTTCAAGCGGAGACACCATAACAGGCACATTTCCCAAATCAACATTTGGCTTCGCGCCAAGAACGCCCACCGGCTCAACCGGAAGAATTAAATTATCATGCATTGCTCCCTGACCCATGATTTCTTTCACAATAACGACTTTCTTCTTACCCGGTCTTCTATACTGGTTAAATTCCTCTGTGTCAACAACAAGAGAGTCATCCAGTTTTTTAAGAGCTGTTCTGATTTCCTGCGTAATCACATCTGTCGCAGTATGCGCAGCTAAAGGTCCCGGTCTTTCCATATTCGTTCCTTCTTTGATGACAACCTCTGTTTTAATGAAGATTTCTCCTTCTTCCGGAGCTCCCGGACGTCCCCACATAATATTCTCATCAAGGTATCCTTCGGAAGAACCGAACTCGCCAATCTGAACTCCGTTCGCATCTGTACCTGTCACCATCATCACAACGCCGTCAAGGACCCTTGTCGTTCCCGAACCGATTTCATCATCGCCCTCTTTTGCAGCGATTGGCTGTACATCCATGATTGTCTCAGAATAGGTATGGTAATCTGCCTGCGTAATAATATCAATCTTCAAGCTGTTTACCAATTCCTGAGACC
>CANAZK010000140.1 GCA_947366105.1 uncultured Lachnospiraceae bacterium
TTTCAGCATAATTTAATTCTCCGAAAATGGCATATTATAATGTGCCGGTCAACATGCACGCCATTTCCCTTTTTCTCTAAAACTTCGATAACTGCATTTTTCTTGTATTGCTTAGGGATAGATGCATGTTTTCGGCTTTTCCAGTTATCAGTTACAACAACTGTTCCATCTTTATTATACTTTACAGAACTATATTTATCAACGAATTTGTTCTTTGCAATTGTCTCCGCTGAAATTCTTTTATTGAATCCTACAACTTGTTCACGGTCTTTTCTTCGATGAAGCTTTTCATGCGAATCAACATAATTTTTAAGTTCAGCTTCTTTTTTCTTCAATTTCACTGCCGATTCTTCAAATGCGTCCTTATCGCCAACCTCATCGTATAGCATACACAGTCGCTTCTGTTCTCTTACCTTGCGTTCAAGCGCTCTTTGTACCTGTGTCTGTTTGTACAATTCATTATTTGCGTCCACATCTTCAGTTGGAAAATATCGTTGTACATTTACGCCTGAAACAAATGGCCACTTATGATGTTTGCAATTAATACCGAGGATTCCGTCAGGTTCTCCGTAACTTGAAGAATTCCATGGATAATATTGTAACTTTCTTCCGTGCAGATCCTCTGTATATCCGCTTGTATTGTCCAAAGAAAATAACTTCCCTTGATCTTTCGCACACTTAGGTCTTGCACCCGAATGAGAATCTATCTGTATCAGGTTTACACCCGCATCTTTTATCCTTGCAGTCTGAACCTCCTCTGCCGTGTTTTTGGCTGTATTTCTCATAACCATATTGATGTATGCCTCCGGCGTCCATTCCCTTCCAGCTTTATCAACATAGGCTGTGATTCCTCTATCATTTAATCGCCTGATACACTTTCTTACCGCCTGCCCACGTGCTTCTGTGCCCGTAACAACCTCCGAAGCATGGCCGCCGAGTATTTTCAACGCCTCCTCACCGATATCATTTATGAGCCCCTTAAATGAATCCTCAGTTTTATATAACATTGTCGTGTTGCAGATATTCAAGACATCTTTCGCCTGCAGCCTGAGACTTTTCATAACCTGTTTCACATTATCACTTTGGGCTGCCGCCATTGTCTCCCCTATCAGATTCCGTCTTGCCAACTCTCTCAGTCCCGGGTCTATCTGACATATCGCTTCCTCAGCCATGTCATTTAACATCCGCTCTGCAACTGTCTGACTTACTCCTGCCATCTCTGCAATAATCTTTATGTTCTCCTGTGTCAGCTTCCCGATTTCTGCAAGTTTCTGCATAGACCATCTATCTGTATCAATAGGTTGCTGCCACCCTTTCAAGTGCCGGACAATATTAAGCATAAGTTGCATCTCAAGTTCCTGATATATCCCGTCAATTGGCTCTGCCGCTTGCTGGTTTTTCAGAAGATTCATCTTCAGCCTCCCCTTCTTTGCTGTTCTCATCCACATCAGACTCATCGTCATCCATCTGTGTCCAGTCAATATTTTGTCCTATTATCTTCCCATCTTCAGCTATAAGGGCAAGCTCTTTCTTGGCGGCAGTGTCATCGCATTTATTAATTTCCATTATAGCTGTAAGTTTGGAACGCAATCCGCCATTTACTAGTTTGATGTTCTTTTCAATAGTTGCATTGATGTCATCAATTATAGAATCATCAAAGTCAATAGTCACTTCTATCTCTGCACCCGTATCAAGAAATGCTACTGCACAGGCCATTCCCGTCAGAGCTGCCGCCATGATAATCGAATGCTTCTGTCTGTTCTGATACAGATCCGACTTATCCGATATAACTTCTGTCGCTGTTTTTACGCCTCCCGAAGAATCAAACTTGTATCTGCCTGTTCCCATTCCAACGTTCAGACTCAGTATGTCCAAACTTCTCTGAATACCGAGTTCGTGGTCTGACGCACGAATAGTCATATCTACTTCTGTAAGTTTCATATCACTTTGTCGATTATTCGGCATCATATAATACACCGTGTCTTCCGAATCAAATACCGGTGTGGCAACTCCATCCTCCTCCATCTGCATTCTCGCCATAGATATGGGAACGATAATTCTTTTGCGCCCAAGAATATACTCATTCACATAACTGTCATATACAATGTCGCAACCTTTTAACTGCGATATACTGTTCGCATATACCGAAATACCAAGAGGGCTGTTTAAATCAATGTTATTACAGATATTCGGTGTAATAATTTGGAATAACGGCTTATCATATTCAGTTTTTACAATCTCCTCAATATCATCAGAAAGAGATAAGTCTTCTCCCGACTTTGCATCTACATACTTATTCTCTATGTAGTACATCTTCGTCAGTTCACTATTTTCTTCCTTTCCCAATCTGTGTATCTGTAAATAGATGGTTTCTTTCCCCTCTATCGTCTGAACAGTTCCGAATGCACACTCAGTGATATCCCCATTATCCCATGATATCGGATATATCATATCCGCCCTGATATAATCAATCACTACGTTTCCGTCTTTGTCCTTATATTCCACAAATGCGCCCGTTCCGAGTGCAAATGTTAGCTCTACAAGCTGATTGCTTTTCACCCTGAAATTATTCGATGCCAAAATCTCATTCAGTCTTTTCTCATAGTCCCCCGCTTTGATGGCTACCTTTTCATTTAGCAAAAGGTTCGCCCAATCCTCACATATTTTCTTCGCCATTCCCATGCGGTACCTGTCATGCAATGTCATAACGGAACCATTGTATATCTTATACTTATGAAACTTCTCTACATCTCCCTGATACCATTCAAGCCATTTGTCTATATGGCTGCGCGTCTCATCTGAATGAGAGGTATAGCCGTTGTTGTTCAGATACATCCGAATTATATCTAAGTCTTTCATGTCTTCCCCCTATGCCGAAATATATAAAATATCTTCTTGCACGCTTTCAGTACTGTATTCCGTACTGTCAAGGCTGTCTATATTCATCAGCCCGTCATCCAGCCGGACATCAATATTCTTTTTCTTATCGTCATACACAGCTTCCTCAAATGCTGCTATGACATGTGTACAGTGATCCATAACTTTCCAACGCCTTTGTGCTATCAGGCTGTTATAAAACGCAATACGGTCATTTATCGGACCCTTAATCGCATTCTGCAAATCTATACATACACGAGCCTCTGCACACGCCGTTTCAAGCCCGGATATCAATGTTTGTTCTGCACTGTCACAATAAGCTTCGTATACTTTAAATTTTGTCTGCGCCCTTCGTACAAAATCTATAAAGCTATCTTGTAGCTGTTTAGGGTTAATCCGTTTCTTGCAGTAATATTCATCCAAGACAACAACCTGCCGGAACCCTTTAGTAAAACCAGTAAGAGTAAAAGAATGAGCCGACTTCGTTCCCCCGAAATCGACTCCAATTACTGCATATGCAATTTCATTTTCCTTCAGCCATTCGCCTGTTATCAAATATTCGCTCGTATTGTCTGCAAACTGCTGATATATAAGTCCATCTGCCGCAACCCACTTTCCCAGTATAAAACGCTTATAGAACACGCTTCCATGCGGCCATGAGTTTTTATATTCCTCTTTACGTTTTGCAGATATGGACAAATTATCATCCATAACAAAATGCAAATGATACACCTTTTTCCGCTTCATCTCATCTGTTTTCAAATACTCTTCACAGATAAAGTGATGCGGTCCTGCCGGATTGCAGTTCATCCAAAATTTCCAACCGTCTACAGAACATCTCGCAACGGCCTGATCTACAAAGGATTTGGGAAACAGCGCTGCCTCATCCAAATATGCACCTGCAGCAGTCAGACCCTGCAATGCATCCTGTGCCGCCTCCGTATTGGCACCATACAGATAATATGTATTTGTTCCAATTTCGAGTCTTGCGTCTGTACCGGAACGGATATATTCATAAGCCCATCCCCACGCCTCAAGCATCTGCAGCATGGGTCTGATAACATTTTTCTTTAATGAGCCCATCGTTTTACCGGCAAGAATAAATGACTCTCCTGAAAACATTTCCTGTGACCATGTTAGAAAGCCGATAATCATTGAAATTGTTTTTCCGGAACGGATAGAACCGTCTGCTACAACATAGTTATTTTCCGCCGATACAAGTCCAGGTCTCCACCAGTGTATCAGCCTGCGCTGTTGATTTGAGAAAGGTTTAAAATTAAACTTCGCCGGTCGTTTCTTCCGATTCGCCATCACCTTCCTCCTCTTCCTCAAATAACTCTGCCAAGTCCTCCTCTGTCGGTTTCATTGCTTTTAAGAAATTCTGAATATTTTCATCAGAACAATCCATATCTCCAACCTCTTGGTCGCGCGCTCTTCTCGCCCTTTCGGTTCGGATGCGCTGCTCTTCCAAATCAGCTTCAGATTTCTCCGTCTGCCCTATTGTCTTCATAATAGCGTTATAGGCTTTTACATCCCCTAAAACCGCTTTCTCAATCATAGCCATTACGATTACAGACTCGTAGGTGCTTTCTACCCCATCTGCCCGTAACACATCAGATAGCTGCGGTACTTCACATCGCATTGTTAACAGACGATTTGCTGTTTCTCTTAAAGCGGCATTTCTTCGCCTGACTTCTCCGCTTTTAATACCGCCTTTTCTACCACGCTCTCTTGCTTCGCTCTTGGTTCGTACTGGTTTTAAGTTGTACTCATTCACTAACCACCACCTTCAATTCTGCTGTTTTATTGCATTAGAAAAGCACTCTCTGAGGAGTGCCTGTTCTAGTTATTTATTCATTTTCTTCACTCTCGTTATTGCAGCAGCTCTTTACATGCTCTTGAAAACATCCTTCACAAAATTCATCACCGCACTTTGGGCAACATTCAATTTCGTCTGAATGAAAATACCTTCCACATCTTTCACATTCAATCATTTTTCTTCTCCTTTCTTCGCGTCCAAATTCTATTTTCATGATATCCCATATCCCGATATTTTTCAACAGCAAAACACGCCGCCTTTTTCGGCAGCGCGCTCTCATGTATTGGTCTTAAACCAGTCAAGCGAAAAGGAGTGTTGTGTAGTTGCATCTTTCACCGATATAATATTACCACATTTGAAGCGGACATTGGCGGACATTTATGAAACTTTTTCAAGAAATCTATCATGTAACTTCCTGCAGCTGTCTTTTGTAAACGGAATCCTCTTCTTAGGAAACAGATAATTCATCTTCGTTGCAGTCATCTCCCATGTCAATCCGTCGATGTAGTAGAACCGGAACATAGTCCTTATTCTGCTTTTTTCAATCTGCAGTATGTATTCCTCCACCTGATTCTGCTTCTCAAGCAGGTCTGCCTCCAGTTCCTCCAAAAGCTCCAGTTTGCGTTCGAGAGCTTTCCGCTTACGTTCATAGACTTCCCATTCGCGTCTGATACTTATTACCGGCCTGCCTTGTATCTTAACCACTTTTAATGGCTTTCTTCCTTTCTTTCCGCAGGTCACCGAGTCTGTAACAACAGTCTCGTTCAGACTGTCAATTGACTTGCCCAGCTTATCAAGTGCTTTTCTGTCCTCCGCTACCCTGCGCCGCAGATCCTTTATCTCCTCTTTCATATCTGCGTACTCCGTCAGTACTGACTTGATATCCATCCATATCCTCCTCAATCCGCAAATGTTTAGTGTTATTCAATGTAGCCGGATTTGACGGTTTTTATTGCCATTTCTTTTGTTATAACCGGCTCTCCATCTACACAGCATACAATTCCATCTTCATCTGTGCTTGATGACTTTATTCTCTCTACAACCTTATCAACGTCATAGGCGGTAGGCATATTTTTCAATGTTTTAATCAAAAAATCAGCACGGCTTTTATGACCGGCATTTACACCAAATCTGTCAAAATGCTTCTGACGAAAAATATCGCTTTCTTTCTGCTGATCAAATCATTACTCATTTCCAAATCCTCCTATTCCATCTTTTTATCAGTTCCTCTTCTCCATATTCTTCGCAAATCTGAACTTTTGCTCCGCAGTTACATTTAATATAAATATCTACACCAATAGAACATCCTGTGCTACCCATTCTTATATCCTCACTTCCGCAAAACGGACAAGGTAATAACTTTTCTGCATCACCCATTCCTATTCAGCCTCCGCATAAATCCTTTTCGAAATCAACCGCACCAGCTCATTCAAAAGCATAGATTGATTTTTGTTTCTTTCAATTAACGGCATAATCTCTTTAGCCGGAAAATCCATGCCGACATCATCAAGAAATTTATAAACAAGTTCTTTCTTTTCTTCTCGTTCAAGTGGCTTTACCTCATGCTTCAACGAAAATCTCCGCAGTAACGCTTCGTCTATCCTATCCATGCGGTTAGTTGCCCCGATAACAACAATATCATTCGTCAGTTTATCAAACTCCTGCATGAGTGTTATTGTCACCCTTGCCATCTCTCCGCTTGCGCCGCCATCACTTGAATCTGACCGCCTTATGCTGATACAGTCGATTTCGTCAAGCATAAATACGCATGGGTTCGATATGACATAATTAAATGCCTTGCTGATATTCTTTGATGTACTCCCCATGTGACTATCTACCAGACTTGAAAAATTCAGATAACAGAATGGCAAACCCATTTTATAAGCCACATACCGACCGAAAGTTGTTTTTCCGGTTCCGCTCTCTCCATAAAGTAAAGCAGAATTTAGGTATGGTATCCCCATTTCCATAAGTCGTTCATTGACTTTCTTCATTCGGACAATGTTTTCAAACACTGACTTTTCCCTGTCTGAAAGATAATATCTGTCATCTTTGAATGAATTTGATATATCTTCCACACAAAGGATAGATTTCAAATCATAGGGCAATTCAATCATGTTGCCTCCCGAACTTTCCAAAATCTGCTTATATTTCTCGCAAAACCATGCGTTCTTTTGTGTGGTGTCTTCCACAGTGCAGGCGATAGCACATTTCTTTGCAAGCTGCATATTGTTTTCCGCTACCGCCTTGATAAGCTGCTGCTGATTACTTGTTAGCCCCATTTTCCCATTTCCTTTCTCTCCAAATTTCCGCACCTATTCAGTCCAATCCAACTTTTGACCGCAATTCAAACAATGTTTATAAAACACATCATACTCACTATTAAATACTGCATTTTGATGGCAAGTCGGGCAAAGATAAGTTTTGCCACAATCAAATGAAATGCAGCTTTGATTACATTCCTTTTCACAATCAGAACAATCAGGAGTTTTGATAGGTTTCTTTGCTCTCTGCCTTTCCCTTGCCTCCTGACATTCCTCGACTGTGCCGATTTCCTCATATTCTGATAATTTGAGATACTCATCAACTTCCTGATCGCTTATTTTTTCATACATTCCAGAAATCGTTTTCACATTTTCCAATGCCTCAGAAAAT
>CANAZK010000141.1 GCA_947366105.1 uncultured Lachnospiraceae bacterium
CAGCTCATATCCAATATGTCGTGCGCCTTTATGCAAGCATAATTCGCCCGTCATATCGGATATGGCTGAACTGTTACAGATTATATTGTAATATATAACATTATTAGTGTACTTTGGGTCGGGATATGCTATGATAGTATAGAATGTTAGGAGGTGTGCAAAACGATTAAGTTAACAAAATATCAGGAAATTGTTATGAATATATTGTGGGAATCGGATGAGCCTATGATTGCATCTGCAATTTTAAAAAAAGGAAACGGTTTAAAATTAACTACAGTACGAGCTTCCATAAAGAAACTATTGGAAAAAAAGTGTATTGAACCGGCGGGTGTTGTTCATAGCGGAACAGTTTTGAGTCAGTCCTATAGACCGATAATTACAAAAGACGATTATATTTCGGATGTTAAGCTTGGTATTAACAATGTGCTTCAAGAGGAAACGCTTTTTGCCTATTACTTGGATAGCTTAGAAGATATGGATACTCTTCTTAAATTGGAAAAAGTTATACAAAATAAAAAGAAAGAATTGGAAAGAAAATAAATGAATCAAATATCATTAGGACCTTTTATAGTCTGCTTTTTGACGAGTATATTATTAGCGGGTTATTTATATTTGATACTTCACAAATCACATAGTATTTTTAAGGGTCATATAAAAATAATATTTGTAATGCTAATCATAATTATGGTGCGCATGCTTTTTCCCATCAACTTCCCATTTACGCATACTATATATTCATATAGGTTAATGGTTGTTTTAGGGGAAGTTTTATATGTAAATATAATAAAAGACATACAGATATTTGATATTCTTATTTTTGCGTGGTTTTTAGGTGCAATAATTCAATTAATACGCTACTTGCTTAAGCGAAAAAAAACTCGTTTATTTATCCAGTTATTATCTTGCCGGAAGATTTTTACAAATATAATGATTTGGATTTTATACTGCGTCATGAAATGCAGCATTATCATAATTATGATTTATTTATAAAATGTATTATTGATTTATTAACGGCTATACATTGGTGGAATCCGTTTATGTACTATTTGAGGAAAGAATTTAATGCTGTATTGGAGTTTTCTAATGACTATGTTGTGACAAAGAGTATGACTGACTTTGAAAGAATCAGTTATGCGGAATCCCTTCTCCGTGTTGCTAAGACTGCTATAAACAATTTTACTTATGATCTTGCTTTGACAGAGAATAATTGTTTGGAAAAAAGAGTGTATATACTTTTGGAAGGATACAGCATATCAAAATACAAGAAATTTATTTTATTATTTTGCCATAGCATTATTGTTGGGATTATGATGATAACAGTTTTGTTTGTGGTTCCGGAAGCTAGCGGTTATGATGAATTTAATGTACAACATGCTGAGCAGGGAATGTTTAATATTTCTTCAGACAATGCATATTTTATGCATCAACAAAACGGGTATGATTTATACATAGATGATAAATATGTTCTAACTTTTGAAAAGATTGATGAAACAATGAAAGGGGTACCGGTTTATGAAAGTGAAATTAAGTAAAAAATTGGTTGGAAAATTATTTGTTTTTGCATTATGCTTATGTGGGATAGTAGTCATGCCTCATCATACATCTTATGCTAAGGGAATTGCCGTTTTTCCTAAAGTTTCTGAAGACATTGAAACACGTGCAGACCATTTAGGATGGAAATATAAAATCGAAAACGGTAAAATGTACAAAAGACTATTCAATTATACTCGTAACAGATGGGAAACTGAATGGGAATTGGTTAGCGGTCAGTAGATATTAGAAATTCATATAGTTATATCCAAACTTTTAAAAGTTTTGTCGCTGAAATTGTATGGACAAAAAAGACAATTGGGAGTAATATATAGATAAATACAATGCAAAGATGAAGGAGGGGTCATCATGAATAGCGAATTAGTGCAAAATTTAAAAAAATTAAAAACCTGTCTTGTGAATAAGGACATGTCCGGTGAAGATTGGGAAGAGAAGCAAGAAATGATTCAAAAGATTGAAGAACTCACTGTTTATCTGAATGACGCGACAAATAAAGGGATTGAGTTTGGCGAATAAAATGATATTGACAATGCGTTTACATTAAGAAGGCATTCTGAAAAGGTGAATTTGATTACATTCCATTTTTAGAATGCCTTTATTTCTGTTTTCTAGAATTAATGCTGTTTAGTAAAATCTATAAAATACATTCAATTATTGTGTCTGCTATTTAAAATACTTCTCTTTTATCACATCCACCGGCATTTCATGTCCGGTCCAAAGTCTGAAAGCTTCCGCCCCTTGATACAACAGCATATAAAGTCCGTTGAAGGTTTGGCAGCCCGCTTCTTTTGCGATGCAAAGAAATTTTGTTTCTTTCGGATTGTAAATGATATCCGATACGGTCAAATCCTTGTGGAACATAGACGGATCTGTAATAATGCTTGCATCTGTATTCGGCGCCATGCCGACAGGTGTGGTATTTACAAGAAGTGTGCTTTCTGAGATTTCACGGCGCAGGATTTCTGTTGAGTTATAAGTATGCAGATTCAATCTGCAGCTAGTCTGTCTGCGAAGTTTGGAAATAATTTCCTCCATGCGTTCGTAAGAACTGCTTTTGCCGTTAAAGACGGAAATTTCAGAAACACCGTCAAAGGCTGCCTGTGCGATAATAGCGGCCGCCGCTCCGCCTGCGCCAAGTACGGTGATTTTTTCACCTATAATATTGCAGCCCTCTTCCCGAGCCGCCTGCATATAGCCGACACCGTCCGTGGTATACCCGGTAAAAATGCCGTTGTCGTTTACCACAGTGTTGACTGCGCCGGTAATCTGCGCAACAGGTGAGAGTCTGTCGCAAAGTTTGCACATAAGATTTTTATTTGGCATGGTAAGATTAAAACCGCGGACTTTCATTGCGCGAAGTCCCTCAATGGCAGTTTTTAGTTCAGATTCATTTACATCAAATGCAAGATATGCATAATCAAGCCCAAGACGCTCAAATGCTTCATTGTGCATTATTGGCGAAAGACTGTGAGCCGTTGGACTTCCAAGAAGGCATGTAAGGCTGGTATGACCTGTAATCGTTCTGCTCATAATAAACCGGACCTCATTTCTATAGTATAAGATGGCTGAACTGTTATCATAAAATAGCTTAAGACCTGTGAAAAAACTTGTCAAGAAAAAATGCATTTAGTATAATAAAAAATCGAAGAATGTTATCCGGGAGGCACGTTATGAAAACAGTAAAGATAAGAAATGTAACGCTTGGCGAGGGCAGAACGAAAATCTGTGTACCTATTGTAGGCGTGACAAGTGAAGAGATTATACAACAGGCTGAGAAAATAAAAAGGCTTCCGGCGAATCTTGTGGAATGGCGCGCGGACTGGTTTGACGATGTATTTGATTTGGACAGAGTAGAGGATATTCTTAAGGAATTAAGAAATGTGTTGGAAAATATACCGATTCTTTTCACATTTCGCACTGCAGATGAAGGGGGAGCCAAGGAGATAGAATCCAGTGCGTATGCAAAGCTTAATAAGACGGTTGCAGCGACGGGATATGCTGACCTTGTGGATGTGGAGGTATTTTCCGGGGATATGGTGGTGAAGGATATCGTTGATGAGGCGCACAGGCATGGCGTGAAGGTAGTGCTGTCTAATCATGATTTTGATAAGACTCCTCAAAAAGAAGAGATTGTGCGGAGACTTTGCTATATGCAGGAACTTGAGGCGGACATACTTAAAATTGCGGTGATGCCAAAGTCGCCAAGGGACGTGCTTACATTACTGGCGGCGACGGAGGAAATGTACCGTTTGCATGCGGACAGGCCGCTTATTACCATGTCAATGGGAGGACAAGGCGTTCTAAGTCGTTTTGGCGGAGAGATATTTGGTTCGGCGGTTACATTCGGCTCCGCGGGAAAAGTATCTGCGCCGGGACAGATTGCAGCGGAAGAAATGGAAAAAATACTTTCTGTGATTCATAAGGGAATATTATAAAAAATTATGCTTGCAAAATTTTGTTATCAGGTGTAAACTTTAACTGTTTAAAGCGCTGATGTGAAAGTGCGGAAATAGAATGGAGGTGCAGCATGGAGCTGGCAATTAATTTGGCAGAACATACAAGTAGGATATATATAGAGAGAGAAGCAAGGCTTCATTTGGCAGACTATCTAAATCTGAACTGTAAGGTCATGATTATTACGGACAAAGGGGTGCCTGAGCAGTATCACAGAGAGATATTAGAACAGTGTGAAAATGGTTACCTTTATGTTGCAGAGCAGGGTGAGGGAACGAAAAGTCTGGCGGTATATGAGAGGATAGTGGAAAGACTTTTGAAACTGGATTTCTCAAGAAAAGACTTGATTATAGCCTTAGGCGGGGGCGTGATTGGCGATTTGAGCGGATTTGCTGCGGGAACTTTTAAGCGCGGAATGCGATTTGCGTCGGTTCCAACAACCACCCTTTCGCAGATAGATTCCAGCATAGGCGGGAAGGCCGCGGTTAATATGGGTGAAGTAAAGAATGTGATTGGAACCTTTTACCATCCGGAAGCGGTGATTATAGATTTAGATACATTGAAGACTTTGCCGAAAAGACACTATCATAATGGGCTTGTAGAGGCAGTAAAGGCAGGGCTTATCGCGGATAAAGAGCTCTTTGAGCTTTTTGAAAAGGCGGAAAATGTGGATGAGCATTTGGAAGAAATTATTACAAGAGCTTTGAAAGTAAAGAAAGCTGTTGTGGAAGAGGATGAAAAGGAACAGCATCTTCGGAAGATTTTGAATTTCGGACACACGATCGGTCATGCCATTGAGAGCCTTTACCACTTGAAGAATTATTATCATGGTGAGTGCGTGGGTATAGGCATGATGAAAATTTTGGACAACAAGGAGATAAAGGAGCGTCTCCGCAAGGTTCTTTTGAAACTGGAGGCGCCCCTTGAAGCCGCTTATGATGCGGACGAGGTGGTTATGTTCATAAAAAAGGACAAAAAGGCAAACGGCAACTATGTTACAATTGTTCAGGTAGAAGAAGTCGGGAAAGCAGAATTAATTCCCATAGAAATAGAAAGTTTGAGAGGAAATAAATTATGATTATTACATGTAAAAAAGGAGCGCCTCAGGAGGAAATTAATAAGATAATACACAATTTTGAAAGTCAGGGATTAGAGGTAACTCTGAGCCGGGGCGCCAACTATAATGTATTTGGTATTGTGGGAGATACAACGGTTGTAGATGAGAGGAAAATCCGTGCTAATAAATGGATTGAGGATGTCACAAGAATCGGGGCGCCGTATAAGAAGGTAAACCGTCTCTTCCATCCGGAAGACAGCGTAATAGATGTTGCCGGAATTAAAATCGGCGGGATGGAGAAAATTGTTGTCATCGGCGGTCCATGCTCTGTTGAGGGCAGGGAAGAAATCTGCAATATTGCGGAGGCAGTAAAAGATGCGGGAGCCTGTATGCTGCGGGGAGGCGCATATAAGCCGCGGACATCTCCATATGCATTCCAAGGGCTTGGAACAGAAGGAATTGAATATATGGTGGAGGCAAAGAAAAATACAGGGCTTCCTATTGTTTCCGAGCTTATGAGCGCTGATAAAATTGATGAATTTGTGGAGCATGTTGATTTAATTCAGGTGGGAGCAAGAAACATGCAGAACTTTGACTTGCTCAAAGCGCTTGGCAAAATCAATAAGCCGATATTGTTAAAAAGAGGTCTGTCCAACACGGTTGAGGAATGGCTTATGTCGGCGGAGTATATTATGGCGGGGGGTAACGAGAACATTATTCTCTGCGAGAGAGGTATCCGTACGTTTGAAAGATGTACAAGAAATACGCTTGACTTAAGCGTGGTGCCGATTATCAAACGTAAGAGTCATTTACCTATTATTATCGACCCGTCACACGCGACCGGGGATTGGGAGCTGGTAGAGTCCATGAGTCTTGCGGCGATTGCAGCGGGTGCAGACGGACTTATTATAGAGGTGCATAATAATCCTGAATGTGCATGGAGCGACGGAGCACAGTCATTGAAGCCGGATAAATTTAAGACAATGATTGAAAAAGGAAGAGTCATTGCAGAGGTGGTCGGCCGAGGCATGTAAGAGAACGGCATATAATTATAAAAACAAGAGCAGGCGGCGTCTTAGAGCGGCCTGCTCTTATGATATAGGAGAGTTTGTGCCTGTATCATTCATATTTTCCGGGAAAAGCGATACACTACCATATAAAAGACCGAAGGAGTGTATCAGATGAAACGGAAAAATAAAATACGGTACAGCATACTGATTGTGCTGGCAATCCTTTTGCTTTTGATATTCAGGCATCAGTGGATGAGGTGGCAGATTAAAGAGCCTCTTACCGATGCCAGCGGTCTGTTAAAAGTGCATTTTATTGATGCCGGACAGTCGGATTGTATTCTTGTACAGTCTGAGGACCAAAATCTGCTGATAGATGCGGGGGACAATCTGTCAGGCGGAGAGGTAGTGGATTATCTGCGGAGTCAGGGGATTACTTATCTTGATTATGTAATTGGAACCCATGGACATCACGACCATATAGGAGGAATGGATGCGGTTCTGTATAATTTTGAGGTGGGGGAGTTCTTTTTACCTAAGCAACAGTATGATACTCATATTTATACGGATATGCTTGATGCTGCAAAGGCAAGAGGCATACCGGTTACAATACCGAAATTTATGGAAATGCGGACGCTCGGCACGGCGAAGTTTATCTTTGTTGCGCTTAACCCTAAGGGGGAATACGAGGACGTCAATGATTCGTCGCTTGGAATACGCGTAAGCAACGGAACGCACAGCTTTCTTATGTGCGGCGACATCAGTAAAGAAATGGAGTCCGAGATGGTTAAATCAGGGATCTATCTAAAATCTGACGTCATGAAATTAAACCATCATGGAAGCAGCGATACAAATTCAAAAAAATTTTTAAAATATGTAAATCCTGATTACGCGGTCGCATGCTGCGGCAGAAACAACGGATTTGGACACCCGCACCCGTCAGTACTAAAAAGATTGAAAAGGTTGAATATAGAGTTGTTTCGTACGGATGAGCAGGGTACAATCGTATTTACAAGCGATGGGGAAAGGCTGGTTATGCAGTGTGATAGGAACTTATTTGCCTCTGTTTTGTGAAAAAGCGGTATAATTCACAGAAGAAACATATTTTTTTGTTAGGATAAAAGAAAACGTTGCCGGACAGTGAGGAGATAATCATGGAGAAAATAAAAATTTTAATAGTAGATGATGAGAGCAGAATGCGCAAGCTGGTAAGAGACTTTTTGGAAAGAGCCGGATTTCAGGTGCTGGAGGCCGGGGACGGTATGG
>CANAZK010000142.1 GCA_947366105.1 uncultured Lachnospiraceae bacterium
TGCAAATGTTCCAACCATAGAACCTATTGCGCCATAAATTACTGAAATAGAAATATATGCTTTTCCATAAGTCGCAGCAACAACAGGTGCGCTAGATACACCACCAATTGCTGCGATGGATGCAATAACTAATGTTCCTAGATCTACTTTTGCAAGTTTTCCATAAACAGCCATAACTAATGCATGAATTAAAAGTACTGTTATACCACAGATCAGGAATGTTCCCGCATTTGCAAATGTTTTTAAATCTACAGCCGAACAGTTAACCATTAACATAAAAGCAGCAAATCCACCGCCTAATAGTCCCAAACCATTCACATGTTTGATTTTTGTAAATGTACCAAGCAGTACAGAAAACAAAGTTACAAGTGAATAGGCCCATACACTGGCTGGAACACTTGGGGTAAATTGACCAATTACAGGACCAATTTTTTGTGAAACAGCCACAACAACAAGTCCAACCCCCATAATTAAGAATATATCAAAAGGACTAATTGGCGTTGTTCTTTTACTTTCTTCTTCATCAATATTAGCGGCAATCTTCTCAATCTCAGTTGTATTTGTTTTTGTCCACTTATTATAAACAGGAACTGCGGCAACTAAAATAATCAAAAATGTCATCCATGGCCGGAAACATAAATTAATCAGCAGAAGAACATTGGCTGTTCCTTCTTCGCCAAGACCTATACCATCTGCAATCGCATACAGGTTTTCAGGTCCTCCCACAAATGAACCTGTCCATGCTCCGAATGCGCCCGGAACATTATCTATTCCAAGTCGACCTCCAAAAATAAAATAAGTAACTGTCATTCCAAGAACAACACTAATGATAGTCGCCAAAAATACACCTGCAAGTTTCGGTCCAATTTTAATCATTTTTTTAACATCAGTCTGAGCTCCGATTAAAAATACAAGAAATGGAATAGCATAGTTCGTTAATAATAATCTTGTGTTATTAACCGACTCGTTTTCCATTGTCCACACACCGAACGTATTACAGCAAACGATAATCAGAAACATAATTAGTACTGGTGGCACATATTTGTAAATCTTTGATGGAAACTTTTTACAAAAAAATGTTACACCAACATTTACTAATGCTAATACTGCTAAATACTCTAAACCATTTGTAACAAGCATAACCTCTTCCTCCTTAGTTCTGTATATTTTATTTTTAATTTCACGTGCATTAAAAACAAAAATACAATTAGTTTACATGTTAATTTGTTTACGCATTGATTAGTTCACATGTTAATTAGTTTAAACGTTCAACTATATGGATAGTATAGCAAAAAGTTATATTATTGTAAATTATCAAAAAAGTAGATAATTCTTTTTCTTTTTTGTGCATTTTGTCCTATTATTATTGTGAACGCTTAGTTTTGGGGAGAATTTTATCCACCTCAGATTGTAAACAAAATCCCCGTAAATGCTGAACCTTTCTATTGTTCCCATCATTTTTCTGCTATAATTCATAAGTGAGATATCTTTTTTGTGCTCTAGAGTAAATACAAGATTTTGAAATAAGAAAAGCCCGTGGAAAACCTCATGCTATAAAGCACGGAATTCCACGGACTATACTTATTACATCTTCCAAGGATTAAAAATGGGTAATATCCGACAATCCCATTGTCAACAGTCTTAACCGCCAGAAAACTATATCAATGCGGCAATTACTTCAACTTCACAGAGAACGTTCTTTGGAAGCGTCTTTACTGCAACACAGGAACGTGCCGGTTTACCCGTAAAATATTTTCCATACACTTCATTGAAAGCTGCAAAATCAGCCATATCAGCAAGAAAGCAAGTTGTTTTCATAACATCTGTGTATTTAGCTCCCGCTTCTTCAAGAACGGCGCCAACATTCTTCATTACCCGCTCTGCCTGTTCTTCGATTGTCGTTCCGGCAATTTCACCAGTGGCAGGATCAATCGGAAGCTGTCCTGATGAAATTATCAGATTATTAAAACTATTTTAATAACTCCATTATATACCTAGACAACAGTTCGTAAACATAATCCGCATTCGCAATCTGAACCTCTGTATCTGATTTACTTGAAATAAACATATCGTCATAATCCGATGCATTTCTAATCGTAAAGGCTTCTCCGATCATCTTAGAAACTTTTACTGGAAAAACACCCTCTTTAATATATCTTCTACGAAATTCAGCTATAATACCACTATGCTTACTTGAATCAAACTCATCAAATACTAAAACCGCTCTCATTGCATGAAAAATCGCATAATATGCACGGTTATTAGCAATACGGTAGTTCCCCGCATCAAATAGCATATGAGCAGCATCTAAATCTTCTTTTGCTCTTTCTATTCGATATTTGGCATAATCTTTATGTGCAATATCTAAATTAGGCAATTTTAACACCTTCCTTCTGCACATTTTGATAGAAAACAGATGCAGGCATATATTTCTGGTAAAGCTGATAATTTTGGAACACAGGTGCTAAAACCACGTCATAATCCAAGTCCAGTTTATCCGACACATCCAAAATTCTTTTTCTTTCCACATTGATGCACTCACTCGGCACATCCAATAATACCAAAATATCAATATCGCTATCTGCTTCGAAATCACCTCTGGCACAAGAACCATACAGAATAATTCCATGCAATTTTATTCCATAAATCCTCTTTGCCGCTTCTGCAAATTTTTCAACAACTTCTCGAATCTTTGCTTCTGTCATGGGATCATCTCCTCTTTTTGTTCTGCTTCACAAACAGTAATTATCGCTCTATGTTATTCTCCACACCAAACGTTCTAAATTGTTACAACCATATGTATCGTGCTTTTAGACACGCCAAACTGTTTTGCAGTCTGGCGCACCGTAGCCTGATTCTCAATAATATACGTCGCAATCTCCACTGCCCGCTCTTCGATATAATCTTTCATAAATATCCCCTGAATTGTCTTTTTTTACAATCTATGCTGGGGATATGCAGAGTATGCTTATTACTCTTTTGTATCTTCTTTTCCTTCTGTCTGCTTACAATTATCTGCAAGCCATTCCATCACTTCATTTTGAAAAATGGTCTCTTTTATTATCTTTTCATCATTCTCGGCAAGCAGGCTTTCTACATCAGAATATCCGTTTTCTTCCGCATAAACTTTCATCTGTTCTGCATACTCTTCCTCACTAAGTTCGAGTCCCTCTTTCTCCGCTATCAGCTCGGCAGCAAGAAGAGACTTTAGATATTGTTTTGCAGAGGAAGCCAGCTCTTTCTGATATTCCTCTTCTGTTGTTCCGCTCATCTCCAAATACTGCTCATAGGTCACTCCATAATACTGTTCCATAACCATTAATCGTTGCTTTTGAATGGTTTCCTGTGTCTCCTTCAGCCTTTCGTCCGGATATTCCGTAATTTCGATATTCTTTAGAAAAGCCTCCCACACTTTCCCTATCAGCATATTTTTATAATTGGATTCCTCTATCTCTTCTTTTACCTCTTTTTTATACTCTTCCACCGTCTCAGACTTCTCTGAAACAGCCTTCACAAACTCATCATTTATTTCCTTGAACTCTTTTTCCTTAATAGACGTAATTGTAATTGTAAATATAACCTCTGCATTTGAAAGCTGAGGCTTCGCTTCTCCTCCGTACCCTTCCGGGAATGTCAGTTCCATATCAAATGTCTCATTTATCTTATGCCCGTAAATTCCTTCTTCAAACCCCGGCACATAAGTTTCTCCGCTTCCAAGGGTCAGTTCGCCCTCATCAAAAACTTCTCCCGTAGACTTTAACTTTCCAGTGTAATTGAACTGTGCGATATCCCCCTCTCGGAGTTCCCTGTCCGTTACCTCTTTCATATTTCCCGCAAGCTGAGACTCCATATACTGCATGACAAAATCATCCGTCACCTCTTCTTTTTCCACCTTTTCAATCTCAATACCTTTATACTGGGAAACTTTCACATATTCATTCGAAATACTGTTTTTACTCTCTGCATCTTTCCCGCATCCTGCCGACACCACCATACAGCCTGCAAGCAGTACTGTCATAATTCCTTTTCTGTTCATATTCCTACCTCTGATTTCTCATATTCCTGCATGTAAATATAACATACTTTCCATTTATAACATATCTCTCCACAAAATAAAAGACACTTCACACTTATTTCACTTTTACAACAGTGGAGAAAACAATCGTGAAAACTGTTCCTTCATCCGCACTACAAGAGCCCTCTCATCATACAGCTTCCGGGTGATAAGCGTAGACCTGCGGATATCATTTTCAAAGGCTTCCTCAAGAGCCCGGGTAGTCCTTGCACTGTAAATAGTAGCATTCACCTCAAAATTAAGCTTAAAACTTCTGATATCCATATTCGCAGTTCCATAACAGCTAACAAGCCCGTCCACCGTAATGCCCTTCGCATGAAGAAATCCCTTATTATACACATAGCATTTCGCTCCGGCGTCAATCATATCGCCGATATAAGAATATGTTGCCCAGTAAACAAGCGGGTGATCCGGCTTACACGGCACCATAATCCTTACATCTATGCCCGATTTCGCTGCAATATACAAAGCGTCTCTGACAGAATCATCCGGTATAAAATACGGTGTCTGAATATAAATATGATGTCTCGCTTTATGAATCAGCCTCAAATAATTATCCCGGATTTCAGCGCTCTTGGAATCGGGACCGCTGGAAATAATTTGTACCGGGTCGCGCCCGTTCCTCATATATTGGGGTATCTCAAATAAATGATCCTCCACAAACAGATTCTCCTTGGCGGCATAGTTCCAATCCAGTACGAATCTCACTGCAAGTGTTGTAACCGCAGAGCCTTCAATACACAGATGGGTGTCACGCCAATATCCAAATTTCTTATCAAGACCTATATATTCCCGTCCTACATTAAATCCGCCTACAAATCCAATACGTCCGTCTATGACCACTATCTTTCTGTGGTTTCTGAAATTAACACGAAGCTGAAGCTTGCCAAGAAGCGCCGGAAAGAATTCTGCTACTTTAATTCCCGCATCCTCAAGCCTCCTCCAGTCGCATCTTCTCATATTACGGCACCCCATGCTGTCGAACAGCACCCTTACTTCTACGCCTTGACGCACCTTATGTTTGATTACCCTTTCTATTTCTTGCCACAGTTCATCATTTTTAATAATATAATACTGTATATGGATATACCGTCTTGCTCCCTCCATCTCGGTAATCAGGGCCTGAAATTTTTCTTTTCCATCCGTATAAACCCTGACGTCATTGTTGTCCGTAAGTACTGCCTGCGCCTCGTTCAGATTATATAGGATCAGTCCCTTAAACCTATTCATCTCCGGATCCCTGAGCAGCAGCTTCTTCCTGTATATAGATTCCTCCTGCCTGCGTATGGCATATTTTACCTCGCCCTCGATTTCCTTCATACGAAACATTTTGTTTTTCCGGTAATTCTGACCAAGAAGCAGATAAAGTACAAAACCAAGAACCGGAATAAAATATAATACAAGAAGCCATGTCCATACCGTTCTAGGCTCTCTCCGCTGGAAAAAGACAATAAGAAGCGCCAAAATAATGTTTATAACTACAAGATTATCCATAGTCCATAAATATGTAATGCGTATACTGTCTGCTATCGTTTCCATCTGCTCTCCTTTCTTGATTCACTTTTCCTATTTCTTTACTTACCATTATACCCTTTCTTTAAATAAAAGTAACCCTAAACACGCAAATCACTTGCACTTAAAGAAAAACAATGTTACAATAATATTCGTGTAAAAGTGACGAATACATAAAATATTTTCAGGAGGGGTTCTTATGAGTACATTTACCATCGTACTTTTATCAATTACATTGGTTTTAATTATAGCCTTTGTTGTGTTATATTTCCTCGGAAAAAAAGCGCAGAAAAAACAGGAAGAGCAGCAGGAAAAGCTTGCAGCTGCCGCACAGAACATAACAATGCTGATTATTGATAAGAAACGCATGCGGCTTAAGGAAGCCGGTTTACCGCCAATTGTATTGGAAAACACGCCGAAGTATCTCCGCCGGTCTAAAGTTCCGATTGTAAAAGCTAAAGTAGGTCCGAAGATTATGACGCTGATGTGTGAAGAATCTGTATTTCCGCTTATCCCTGTCAAGAAAGAAGTAAAGGCTGTTGTGAGCGGTATTTACATTACCGGAGTAAAAGGGCTGAGAGGCGCTCTTGAAACTCCTGTCAAGAAGAAAGGATTTTTCTCAAGATTCAAAAAAGACAAATAGGCAGATCAAAAGGCGCCGGATATGGCGCCTTTTATATTTATATTACTACTCCTGCGCTTGCCGGCGTAATACTGATTCGTATTCCCGCCTCCGCAACCGCCTCTTCGTTTATATCCAAATTATAATTAATTTTGGCATAAATCAACTCTTCTTCCTCGAGTATCTCAATATCCTTCGTATAAATGCCCATAGTAAGCCAACCATACGGCGTATTATAATTTGTCAAATGCTTTTTCCCGGGTTCAAACACCATATGCGTATTTGCAAGACCGCTCTTCATAATTTCGATTGTATCGTTACCGCTGATTTTTATTTTATTCTTCGTAGCTCCCTGTAGGCCCTCCGCAACTTCGTCATAAATGATATAATGCTTTCCGTTTTTGCAGAAATAGCTAGCAGGAGTAATGACTTCAATTGGTTCATCTGTCAAATCCCTCTTGTCAATCGCGCTTGTATGCATTCCTGATATGCTGATAAGTACATCCTTAGTCATGGTATCTCCTAATATTCCTCTATATTAATATGCTCTATCCAGTCTATGCTATACGGAAGAATGGCGTTTGCAAAATTTTTAAACTTCACCGGTGCGTCGCTGGAATAAAATTCATAATGCGCCGCCTTCTTCCCCGGGTTCTCCATGTCCGTCTCCTGCAGAAGCTGCTTTAAGTCCATCGCCGTCTCATATGCAGGATTCACAATATGGATTCCGTCTCCCATATACTCCCTGACACTGGAACGAAGAAGCGGATAATGCGTACATCCAAGAATCAGCGTATCTATCCCTGATTCCCTCATATCATGTAAATAAATATCGATGACTTCCTGCGTAATTCTATGTTTTGCAAATCCTTCTTCCACCAAAGGAACGAAAAGAGGGCAGGCTTTTCCAACCACCTCAACCTCCGTATCCTCTTTCTGCATCAGTCTAGTATACATATTGCTGCGAATCGTCGCCTCCGTACCGGCCACTCCGATTTTCTTATTTCTGGTTTCCCTGACCGCCGCTCTTGCTCCCGG